>CAILAO010000585.1 GCA_903832105.1 uncultured Pseudomonadota bacterium
AATGGAATTGAAGAGTCGATATTGCAACGCATTCTTGCAAAAATTAATATTGATGAAACAGCTGATTTCCGAAATCGATTGGCGCACGATGGAGCTGTTGAACTTTCCTCATCAGAAATCCTTGATATGATAGACTTGCTGGAAACAGCTATTAGCCAATTCGAGCATATGTCACGGGAATCTGCCATATGAATACCCAACGTTTTAAAAATAATTACAAAATCTCATACTCAGTTGAAATATTTAAGATATAGTTGGTGCGTAAGAATGAATATGGACAAAAAACACTAATTATGTCTAAAATCATTCAGTAACTAATTGTTTATGTACAAGGATAGACTTTGCGGAAATCAAAACCTCAAAAATCAACTGATAGGCTTCTTCGCCTTGGCATATTTAATACTGCCGATGCCATTCGCAACGGTGTATCTCAACCTACAATTTCGCGGTTGACTGCTCGCGGGGAAATTCTTCGACTCGCACATGGATTATACCAACATCCCTTGGCCAAAATTGACCCGAGCGAGGTGGATTTTGCTATTGCGTATAAAAAATTCGGTCCTAAGTCGGCTGTTGGAGGGCTTTCTGCCCTATTTAGATATGGTTTGATCTCTCAAGTTCCAGATCGAATTTGGGTGATCGTGCCTTCTGCTGTTAAATCAACAGATCCCCTTTATCGCTGCATCAGAACTAAGCACAGCTCTAAAGTTGGAATTGAAAATCATTGCTTTTATCGCATGACGACAATCGAAAGAACCTTAATCGAGTCACTAAGATTTGCAACTAAGATTGGACTTGGAATAGCTGTTTCAGCTACCAGAAAAGCACTTAAAGAAAGAAAAACAACGAAAAAGAAGATATATGAAATGGCAAAAGCAATGAAGTTGGACAAGATTCTTGCCGAACATTGGGAGAGTATTGCCGAAGAATGAACGAAGATACGAAACTGAGAGCTAGAGTTCAATCCGTTACTGCAAAGCTAAGCACGCTGGCACGAAATCAAGGAATGCCATACGACAGAATGCTGACCCTTTTTCTTTTGGAGAGAGCGGCATGCAGGCTTCTGTCCGATGATTCTCTCGCGGATCATTTAATATTCAAAGGTGGATACATAAATGTCCGTGTCTATGGTTCGCCTCGGTATACTACCGATCTTGATTTAGGATTAGTGGGTCTTACTGGAAAAGTAGCTTCCGCCAAGATACTTGGAGCTATGAGTACCGATTTTGATGATTGTGTTTGGTTTAAACACTTCGAAACTATCGATCTCAAAACTCAAGGTGAATATGGCGGAACTCGTTTTGCATTCAGAACCGGTTTGGGTGCGCCTCCGCAGGATATCGATAAGTGCCAGATCCTCGATATTGATCTCGCCATAGGAGATCCCGTCGAGCCACCGCCAAAGAGGATAAAAACAAAACTTGTTCTAGGTGAAGAAAGTATCTCTTGGCGGGTCTATCCGGTGGAAACAATCGTTTCAGAAAAGCTCCACGCACTGACTGTTTTGGGTCCCGCCAACTCTCGATCGAAAGATGTCTTCGATCTTTTTCTGCTTCTTCCCAAGGTGGATAACGCGTCTCTCAAAAGGGCACTCGCGGCTACTTTTTCGTATCGCGATGATCCGCTTCCAAAGAGCCTAGCGGATATCATCAAGAAGATGGATCGCACTCTTATCCGAAAAGGTTGGAAGAGTGCCGCAGGCTACATCAAAGACGCTCCTGATTTTGATGTAGCACTGGACACTATTATTAAGCTGTTAAAAGAAATATCTCTTTGATTGAGACTGTTGAGATCTAAATCTATTTTAGATTGTTCTGCTATCTTCAAAAGAGTTATTCTTAATTTTTCTTAACCCATCGATTCTTATTGGCAAATATTCTCTTCTGATTTTACCTCTCTATTATTTTCGGGCTTAATTTCAACCGTTTACACCTTAAATTTTTATGTTGAAGATATTTGTATTCTACTACCAGCCGACACATTTCAGCGATGACATGATATTAGCGTCTAAAGTTATTAATATTTTTGACCGATACCTTTGCGTGTTGGAGTGGCCTTAGATATCAGTTTAACCGGCGCACAAGGATGCATATTCTCAAGGAGGAGTTATATGAAAAAACTCTGTTTAATATCTTTAGTTTCAATCTTTTTTGTGGCATGCACTAATGCAGCGCCAAAAACAGCCCCACTCGATGAAGCAAAAAAGCAAGAAACAGAAAAAACTGAAGTTAAAGACCCTTCTGCAACCACCGGATCGACGACCACCGATCAAAAGAACACTTCCAATACCGCTACCAGTGAGCCTTCTTCGGCGAAGCCAGGGGAGACTACGGCATTTTATATAAACTCAGTAGCCAACCTACCAGACTGTGACAATACCAGGAATGGGTTTCTGTACTATATTGCTCAAACAAAGCAATTTGAAACCTGTAACGGTAGTGCATGGATAGTTGTGGATTTAACGGGTCCAACGGGAGAGCAAGGAACAGCGGGAACACAAGATCCTGCGGGCGAACAAGGACCTGCGGCTCCATCATCACTTGATCACTATTTTGGTGACCTTATCTCGACTGACAAGCTAATTTCAAACGGTCTGACCATTACGAGATCGGTGACAAAATACTGGACTGCTCAAGGGGGGACGCTTATCAAAACCTGCACGTCAGACACATGGGCTGATCAGACCGGTGTTTCCAATGGTTACTATTCATTTGCTCACACATACGGTGATCCTGCATGCGGTGATGTCACGAATCGGTCAGTTGGCTGCAATGGTGGTTACATGCCCATAAACGGCTCTTGCGTTGCAGTCTGCAGCGCTGATAATCTCGTCGCTTGTAACACCATCGATAAATGCACGTCCTATTCCAACATGAGTTGGGTTGGTGGGCATTGCGTTGGTACCTGCAGCGCTTCAAACCTTATCGCTTGCAACACCATTGACAGATGTCAGGGGACATCCGGGAACGGTCCTGGATCATGGGTTTCTAATCAATGTGTCGCATCATGTCCCACTGATCAAGTAAAGAGTTCTCGTGGCTGCGAATCGGCGGTACTATGCTCAGCAACTCAAAAGTCGGTCGATAACACATGCATCGCTGTGAACTTCTCAGTTCAAGATGGGAATTTATGCGGAAAATATTCCAGCCCGATCCGGATCACATCGGGATCGCATCTTGTGACCTGTAATACTGAATTTCTTGATGCCGTGGTGATCGATGACGGCGCTGCGCTGGAGATAGATGACCTTTGGTCCGTCCGCTTCTCTAAGACGCTTTATGCCATTGGCACTTCGACTGGCGGGATCACTTTCAAGGCTTCGGCTGGGAATCCAACAGGCAAGTGGCTCAGTCTATACATTGCTAATGATCATGGTTACGGCACACAATTACCATTCAGTATTCGGGGAACTTACAACTTTGGTACGCGTCTCGATTATGTGACAATTAAAAACCCAGCTACCAATGCCGCCGGCGGTAGCGTGACCTTGGCTGGATACGTTTCCCACTTGTCGATGCCCACAAACCAGACATTCGTAAACTTAGGTAGTGCTTCGGGTGCGATCTATATCGACAGCTCGACTATCACTGGTGACTTGGTGATGACGCAAATGGACAGCACACACGAAACTGTCGTGACCGGCAATACTATTACAGCAAATCTCACGGTCAGTGCTATGGCTGGTCTTATCTGGAAAAACACAATTTCGGCGCCAACTACCTATCTCTACGCCGGATATCCAGGGATTGCTGTTTTCAACTCTATGAGCGGAAATTTCTCTTGCGTTGCGTCTAATCCAGTCTTGTCTCAGGCATACGGTAATGCCGTTTCTGGGACGATTTCATTGAGCTCTTGCACCCAACAAAGCGATAACTCAAGCTCCGTCTCGACCAAAACATTTGCGTTTGTCGATGATGGAACGCTGGGTCTTTCCACCACAGCATCTGCAAACATACCGATAGGCGTTACAGCACTTGTCATGACTAAAGACAATTGGATAGATGGAGCTACTGTCAATTGGGATTTTTCCTACATGATCGACGGTAGTCCAGTGGCAATCAGTTTGCCAGCGGGATACTCGCAGTCGCTGGTGATGGCGTTGCCAGAATTTTATAAAATCAAACTCCAGTCGGTTTCTGGCGTTGCAAGTCTTATCGGCAACCTATATCGCTCGATCACCGTCGTGGGTCCAGCGAGCGGCCCGTCCGTTTCGACGCCTCGTCGAACGACCAATGATCCATCTTGGTCCTGGGCTAGTGCCACAGGCAGTGCTGGACGAACTTTCCGTTATAAGTTAGATGATCCAAACTTTTCGACGGGAGCTGCGGAGACAACTGCGACTAATTACACGGCACCAAGCTCGTTAGCGGAGGGAATGCACACTATTTATGTTCAAGAGAAAGATGAGATCGGCAATTGGAGTGCTGCCGCGAGCAGCACCATCCTTCTCGAAAAAACCGCTCCGAATACGCCCGCCGCGCCAACCGGTCCGGGCGCCTACACGAACTCTGCAAACGTCACTTTTAACTGGGCGAGTCCTGGCGACAACGTTGGCGGTACCGGGATTGCTTCCTATAATGTCCAAATTGGCACGACATCTGGTGGAAGTAATATCTTCAACGGTAACGTCACGGGACTCTCAAAAACATTCACAGGCACTAATGGGACGAGCTACTATGCACGTGTTCAAGCAATAGACAACGCCGGGAACACCTCAGCCTTTTCAGCTAGCTCTTCATCCGTAACGGTTGACACTGCAGCTCCGAATACGCTTGCTGCGCCAACTAGTCCAAACGCTTATACAAGTTCTACAAGCGTCACTTTCAGCTGGACGAATCCAGGCGACAACGATAATGGCTCGGGGATTGCCTCTTACAACGTCCAGATCGGTACAACATCTGGTGGAAGCAATATCTTCAACGGTAACGTCACGGGACTCTCAAAAACATTCACAGGCACTAATGGGATGAGCTACTATGCACGTGTGCAAGCTATTGATGGTGTCGGAAACACATCAGCATTTTCATCTAGCTCTTCGTCCGTGACAGTTGATACGGCCGCTCCGATCACACCTACTGCACCGATCGGTCCGGGCGCCTATTCGAATTCTGCAAACGTCACTTTTAACTGGACGAATCCCGGTGACAACGTTGGCGGTACCGGGATTGCTTCCTATAATGTCCAAATCGGCACAACATCTGGTGGAAACAATATCTTCAACGGTAACATCACGGGACTCTCAAAAACGTTCGCAGGCACCAACGGGATGACTTACTATGCTCAGGTTCAGGCGGTCGACAACGCCGGGAACACCTCCGCTTTTTCAACCAACTCTTCATCGGTGACGGTCGATTTACTTGCTCCAAACACACCGGTGTCACCAACCGGTCCGGGCGCCTACACGAACTCTGCAAATGTCACTTTTATCTGGGCGAGTCCTGGCGACAACGTCGGCGGTACCGGGATTGCTTCCTATAACGTCCAAATTGGCACGACATCTGGCGGAACCAATATCTTCACCGGTAACGTCACAGGACTCTCAAAAACATTCACTGGCACTAATGGAACGAGCTACTATGCACGTGTTCAAGCGATAGACAACGCCGGGAACACATCAACCTTTTCAGTCAGCTCTTCTTCCGTAACGGTTGATACGGCCGCTCCGAGCACGCCTACTGCACCGACCGGCCCGAGTGCCTATACGAACTCTACAAGCGTCACTTTTAGCTGGACGAGCCCTGGCGACAACGATAATGGCTCGGGGATTGGCTCTTACAACGTCCAGATCGGTACAACGTCTGGCGGGACCAATATCTTCAACGGTAACGTCACGGGACTTTCCAAAACGTTCACAGGCACTAATGGAACAAGCTACTATGCACGTGTGCAGGCTGTTGATGGCGTCGGGAACACATCAGCATTTTCATCTAGCTCTTCTTCTGTGACAGTTGATACGGCACCACCCACCGCTGGTAACAGCGGGACAATCGTGACATCGGGAATTTCCAGTTCGACCGTCACTCTCACATGGACAGCAGCATCGGACAACTTATCGGCTCAAAGCTCTTTACAGTATCAAATCTATTATTCTACCAGCAATAACATTGATACACTCACCAACGTTTTATACAACGGCACTGCCTTTGGCGCTCTGACACCCAACATCACAACGATGATCGTGACTGGACTCAGCTCATCTACATGGTATTGGTTCAACGTCTTGGTTCAAGACCAGTCAGGAAATAAAACCGTCTATGGAACACCATCTGCTTACACGACTATGGCAAATCCTTGGACCTGGATGTCGGGTAGCAATGGGGTCGATCAGCTCGGTATCTTCGGTATCTATGGTACGAAGGGCACCGCTGCCTCTAGCAATGTGCCAGGAGCTAGGCAGGGTGCTATCTCATGGATCGATAGTATTGGAAACCTTTGGCTCTTTGGTGGTTATGGCATCAGCGCATTAAGTTCAGGCTGGCTCAATGATCTATGGAAATTTGACGGCACCAATTGGACCTGGGTATCAGGCAGTAACGTAGTCAATCAGTTCGGTATTTATGGAACGAAGGGCAATACTGCCTCTAACAATGTGCCTGGAAGCAGATCTGGTGCTATCTCATGGCTCGATAGCACTGGGAACCTCTGGCTCTTTGGTGGCCAGGGTTACCGTGCGTCGGATTCGGGATATCTCAACGATCTGTGGAAGTTTGACGGCACCAACTGGACCTGGGTATCAGGCAGTAACGTAATCAATCAGTTCGGTACCTATGGCACCAAAGGT
>CAILAO010000586.1 GCA_903832105.1 uncultured Pseudomonadota bacterium
AAACAACACATAACCAGGTTTTCAAAAATGGTGAGATCCACAAATTTGAAAACCTAGAAATGGGTTATATTATGCATTGATATATCAGACTGAAAAATTGTCATCTCTAAAAATTCAAAAAGCATAGAAGTTTTCTCATGAGTAAGATGTCATCTTTAAAGGAAGCGGAACGGAAGCTAAAAGAAAATGGTTTCCTCTTTGATGATTTGCCTGAAGATAGAAGTGACCCATTTTGGAATCATTTTATGAATGATCCGTATAATCTAAAGTTAAATGAGGTGTGTGCTCTCAAAAATGCTCGATGCAAATTGCCAGGTATATCCTATAATACCATCTTCAGTATAATTTATTTTTCTTTCAAATGCAAGTTTTTTTTTAGGTATTCAAGAAGTTCCAACTCGTTGTTCTTCTCTAACGAAAAGTGAGAATGGTTCTCCTGAAACTCTGAGTTCTTTAAGCGACGAAATTTTGTCTGCTGATTCAATTTTGCTATTAAACGAAGATGATGTTGCTAAAACAGCTGTCGCTGATGATGAAACTAGTACAACATTTACCGTTTCAACTGCGACGATGTCTGCGAGGCCCAAAAAGACTCTCCAAAAAAAAGATTTTGAAAACTATCTGCTTGAGATATGGCCTCCTGCGAAATTGGTCTTGTATCTTGAAGCCAATTTTCCATCCTTTTCTCGTATCAAAAAAGATTATCTAGATAAAATTTCAGATGCAGCAAAGAAAACAAAGAGTAACGGAGTGGACGTACGGTTTGAAGATATCGCAGATCATGTTCCTTTTCTATCATCTACAATAAAACCAATAATCGAAGAGATTATGTCGGGCGTCCATATCATGCGTGAGAAAAGGGCAAAGTCAAAAGCAGTTTCAGAGCCTGATAATCTACATCGTGTCGGGTTTATACGTTTCATACAAGTTGTTTGGCAAGGACTTGGTAAGATACCACAGTGACATAATTAAAAGATTGGTTTGATATTGTTTTTTTGATTTTATTTAGATTTTGATCCTGAAGGATATGGTTATTTCTTACAAGAGAACGCACAAGTTGTTGAAGGGTGGTATCCAGATCAAGTGCGAAACGCAACTGCGAATTATATATGGCTGAACCTGTTTGGAACAATGCAGTCAATCACTTTTTCTGAGCGGAAAGTTGTTTTCCCTACAGTTGAAGGTATGTATAATAATGAAGAAAATGGATAAGCATTATATACTTTTTTACCTGCGTATCTGATGGTTTTTTATATTTATATAATGCTTATCACTTTTCGAATTCATAACGATTACTTAATATATAAGATGTTCGAAAAGTGATCAGCATTTTTGCAAAATCACTCCGGAAATCTATCTCAAGACGAACTGGAAAAAGGGCAGATGTTGTGGCTGAAGCCAGTGGTATCGATAAGAAAAATCTGGACAAAATGAAACTAGCAAAACAGTTAAAACCAACTATGAATAATGGTAAAAAAGGTATTCTTTGTTTTAATTCAACAGAACTTACCCGTTTTTACCAGAGCACTGGGGGATTTAAAGCGGCTGAAAAAGCAACAGTCGAAAAAAAACTTGATTTGGGTAATTTTTTATAACACATAAAATATTTATTGTTGACATTTCATATTTAAAAATTAGGTTCCTCTGATCCTTTTGAAGAAAATGACGAAAATGATGATCCATTTATTGATGAAGATGAATCTTCGACATTGATGGCCTTGCAGTCCGGTGATGATAAGCAACAGAGAACAAAGAATAAACGAGACGACGATATGGATAGTTCCGATGATGTGGTAGTCTTGCCAGTCATTGTGAAGAAAAAATCAAAGAAACCTAGAGTTGGGGAAGAAATTAGCCCCAACTTTACTTAAAGAGGTTGTTACTAACTATTGTTATTGATTTATCATTAACCCGTACTTGTTTGTTTGAATAGTTCGATTGGTTTGGACTTCTTGCATTTGGTGAAGCCGTAGCTGTAAATAATAAGACGAGGTAATTGGGAAAGATTCGGCTTTCAAGTAATACTGCCCTAATTAGTTTTAGAACTAATGATCGCAGAGACTTTTAGCAGTTCACAAGCAGATTATGGCAGTATCACTTATATAGTGAGAATCTTCTTTTCATATATAAAACCTTTCCCT
>CAILAO010000587.1 GCA_903832105.1 uncultured Pseudomonadota bacterium
GGGGTCATTGCTCAAGAGGTCGAAGAGGTATTGCCGGAGCTGGTCAAGACAGGAAGTGACGGCATCAAAACCGTCGACTACCCAAAAATAACCGCCGTGCTTATCGAAGCTACAAAAAAAATCAAGGCAGACGGGGATCAGCTAAAAGAAGAAAACCTGCAGCTCAAAGCTGACAGCACGGAGAAGGACGCAGCTATCGAGCAGCTAAAGACCGATAACGACGCGATGAAGGCGGTTCTTTGTGAGATCAGGCCAGAGGCCTCATTCTGCGGCAAATAGACTTTGGACTTTACATTACCAGTTAATAGGAAGATCGATATTCCCCACTGCCCCCTATAGGCAGCTGTTTTTTGCAGCAAAACGCCAATCAGGTTGAAATCCCCTGATGGTTTTGAGTTGAGCACGCTTATTTTGTCCCCGATTTTAGTCTTCATGCATTATGAGCATTTTTTTTGAATATTTAGATAATATATTATGAGTGGCCATTGGTTGTTCGCTTGAGCAGGCCACAAGATATTGCAATTCCGTTGAACCCTTTTCCTCGCATAAGCCATCTGAATCAGCATGTGGTATGGGTTCGCCAAGAAATCCAACCCATAGACCACCGAGAACTTTTTGGTCAACAAGGAATAAATTTCCATATCCAACCTTCATGAGGAAAAGCTGGTATTCATTGTCGACTAAGCCTGTTTGATTTTTCCTAGCATCAGTATTCTCATTGTGTATCCCCCGTGAGATTCTAGTATTCTAACTTGCCGTTCCTATATTTTTAGCAGACCATGCATCAGATAATAACCACACAAGAACCTAAGCTTGGACGAAGTGGTCTAATCTTGCTGCTAATTCTTCCGGAATGCATCAAACTTGGTCTTTAAATCGGCATTTATTGGGAGCAGGAAGGAGCCTGTAGATCTATCACCAAGCAAAAACACCTTTTTTTTCTGTTGGGTCCAAAGCACCCCCAAACTATAAGCAACGACGGCGTCGAGTTCATCGTCGTTTTTGGGTGTCGTTTTTTTGGCCTCATCCGGTATCTTCTCTTGAATTATTTCCCACATCTTCTGCAAAATATTATCATCTTTTTTGTACTGCCATGTCCCGGGTTTCTTCGGACTTGGTTCGCACCAAAACCACGCTGCCAAGGCTGGATGCACTTCAACAACAAACCGCCCTTGCATTTCTTTTTTCGGAAACTCGCTCTCCGTAAGAAGCCGAAAAGGAAGATCGGACTCCTTGGTATCCCAAAGACCACACCGCGGCAGGCCTAATATTGCGCGCGTCATTGCCCAGTGAGAGCAGCCTGAATAATGAACCACAGAAATTCCTGACGGGGGTTTCTGCCCCGCTCCCCCTCTAGAAAAAAAACGTTCGATAATTCGCTGAGAGAATTCTCCCCGTCCGTCCTCGACCCTTTCTGTATTCTTCGGTCCTGTCAGCGGTGAGTCCCAACAGACCAGAACCGATTCCTTCTCTTTTTTGAGCCCGTCAAGATAAATTTTCAATTCACCTACTTTGTAGGGCATAATTTCTTTCCCATCGAAGACAGTGCTTTTATTCGCTCCGGGATCCGCACCTATAACAATCATGCTCTTGTCTCTCATTAGGTTATTTCAGCCTCTTAAAATAATAAGCGTCACACATGCTCTACGGCGATGTCAACACCAACCTTCCGCAAAAAAACGGACAGTCCAGTCGAATTATGCAGCGTCTGCTATCATAAAAGTGATGTGCGCGGTATCTTTATAGGTCGTGATTTTTCCGTGGGCTGCAATTTATTTTGAGAAATTCAGTGGCCTCGGTTTTGGCTTTTATCCATGTGACGTCGTCGATCCCGTATGGCATAAAAATCCCCCCTTCATCATTTTGGACAAATTTTCTGCTTTGTTTTCCTTTAAAAGCCCTCTGTACATACTAATCTACC
>CAILAO010000588.1 GCA_903832105.1 uncultured Pseudomonadota bacterium
ATCACCAATGGCGGTTCTGCGAAGGTGCTTGACGTCACCGGGACCGTTACATCGGCGGACTCAGGGATAGACCTAAGTTACTACAATAATTCCGCAGGTAAACTTTTTTTTGGAGGTATTAGTGCTGGAGCGTCTGCTTGCGGTTCAGGTATGAATCATGGAGATTGCAGCGATTACTCTTCGTATTACCTAAAATACGTTGCATCTGCGGGAATGTCGGTTGGTACTAAAACGTTCGCCGTGTCTTTGACCGATAGTTTTGGCGACACTTATAGCACGAGCTTCACGTTAGATGTTAAAAAACCTTCTGCCACGTTCAGTATAGAATCAGTCATCGTCGTCGGAGATGGCAATTCCAATAGTGTACTAAATCGCGGGGAAACCGGCTATCTCAAGATCGAGATCACCAATGGCGGTTCTGCGAAGGTGCTTGACGTCACCGGGACCGTTACATCGGCGGACTCAGGGATAGACCTAAGTTACTACAATAATTCCGCAGGTAAACTTTTTTTTGGAGGTATTAGTGCTGGAGCATCTGCTTGCGGTTCAGGTATGAATCATGGGGATTGCAGCGATTACTCTTCGTATTACCTAAAATACGTTGCATCTGCGGGAATGTCGGTTGGTACAAAAACCTTCACCATGTCCTTGACGGACAGTTTTGGTGATACTTACTCGCTAAACTTTACATTGCAAGTGCAGTAAGCTAGCTCACATGTTGACAGCGCGTAGAATGCGTTCATTCGACAAGATTAATAGCTAAAATTAACTCCGAGCCCGATAGAATCTTGCTGTATCAGAGGAAACCAGCTCCAACCACTATCGATACTCGCCACCGAGTCCTGATACGTATTCGCGGCATTTGATCTTCTTGGTCCCTCGCTTTGCAATTGTTTCAAACTGGTCCACCCTACATAAGTCATGAATCCCGAACCAAGTGCTATAACCCAGCCGGTACCAGCAATCAATCCCTGGACAGTCGCATTTTGGTCATCCTTCTTGACTTTTTCTCGTGCTGAAGTTGCTTCGCTCGCCGTTTTGGCGTTTTTGTATGTTTTGTAGTCTTCTTCTCCTTGCCGCTGGGCCTTGTCCAGTCCAACGTGACCTATGACCGCTATCCCGACTCCAACGGCGGTCACACCTGCAAAAATGCCGGTCGCCAGGCGCATGCCCATTCGCTTGGACTCGAACTCCCGCTTTCCCGTATCGACCAACCGGGCTTTAACCGTAACGGTCTTCTTTTCTTCGATCGAAATATTATCCTCGAAGCTCCCCTGCGCGTTTTCCACGTATATTTTGTGGGTGCCCACGATGAGCTTCATCTGCAAAGGAGTTTCGCCGCGTTCCATGCCATCGATAGTCACAGTTGCTCTTGCGGCGTTGCCTTTCTCATCGCTTGCTTTGACGTCTATCGCCCCGTATCTTCCAACCGGATCGAGCTCAATTAGTTTTTCCTCTCCCCTTTTCAGCGTAAACTCCATACCCTTTTCATAATATTTATCGCTCTTTATGTTGACGATGTGTTTGCCAGGATCGATATAGGATTTGAGCGGCGTCTTTCCAAGAAGTTTCTGATCAAGATAGACGTCAAGCCCTTCAGGTTTGCTAGTAATATTGATCTGTCCAAAATTCTCTTCAAGTTTCCGTTCAATCTTGGCCATGCCTTTTTTAATCTCGATGTCCTCTTGAAAGGGAAGGTATCGAGGAAGAGTCAATAATAGGGCGTGCCTGCCTGAGGACAGTTCTGTGCTGCACGGCGTATTGCACTTCGGAATATTGTCGATAATGACCTGTGCGTTCTTTGGCTGAGATGAAAACTCAACCACGATGGTCTCTTCAAGTCCGGGATCCCAGGTCTCTTGAGAGTCCTTTCCAAATGTCCGGTCAGAAACAATAGAGCCCTGCAGGCGCAATGATTTGAAGATGTTGTTTGCGGAGTCTTCTTTAACTTTTTTCTCCAATTCGCCGACCCCTTGACCTGAATAGCTTGAACTACCTATTAGAGATCCTCCTTTAGTCTCGTAAAGTTTCACCATGAGCCGATAACCTTCATCGATCTTGTAAACCGCGCCTGCGACAATGTAGTTGGCTCCAAGATTTCTTCCGGTCTCGACTTCGCATTCACCAACGCATTGTTCAAGTTTTTTGCTTGGGGGAAGAAGAGAGATCATATTTTCCTTAGTCATGATGACAAACCCTTTAGACGTTAAGGGCACAGCGATCCCCCTAAAAAGCTCGGCCAGATAGGATATGTCATCTTGTTTCATAGTGGCTTTATTTTGAAATTCGAGGACAAATGGAGCTAATTCCGTTGCTTTTTTATAAT
>CAILAO010000589.1 GCA_903832105.1 uncultured Pseudomonadota bacterium
TATTCTCTTTCTAAGCTTCACTGGCGGCTCCTGTGACAAAGCGTCTTTCTGTTAAAAACACTATACCACGGGACTGCCCGTGAAGCTCATTTATTACACGTGCTTAACCCCCCAAAAAACACTTTTGCAAGAGGCTCACTTATTAACTTTCCGAAAGTTAGGATATATCACCACTGGGTATTTGTCAATAACCTTCCGAAAGTTCCAATAATACAGAATAGATCCTCTGTGATCCCAATTTCCCAGATTCTGTCGGTCCCGGTGATTTAGAGTAATTTACAATTCGGTGCAATCAGCGGGTAACAAAAGTGGTATAAACCTTTATAAACTCACAACTGATAACCAGATCACCTAAGAAATAGCGAAAGGACGCCCGTCAGTTGAAAGACAAAAAAAATTCTATAGTTTGCTAAAACCTCTTAGTTTTTTAATCGAATCTTGAAAGATGAATACTTACGCAGATTGTCTAGCAGGTTCATTTCAAAAAGTTACCAGCGTCCGCCAGCCCTAAATGTCCAGCCCCCATTTATTGAATAGTCCCCATAGGTCTTGTCCGGGCTTTCAAGTCACTGTAATCAATTGATCGTCCTCTAATCCTTTAAGGCGCTACAATAATCTCAGCAACTAATAATCATATCTTTCAGAAAGGCGCCGTGCTTTTGTCCCATTACTTTTTGTTAGGCCTGGGGATGAGGTGGAGAGCTGAACTTTCTTAACTTGGGAGCCGGTTCTAGTTCTACCCCCAATCATTGTTTACTTCAAATTCCTTAAATCGACCAAGTCATGAATAGACCCTACATCTATATGTACAGATATATATATTAGATTGCACGGGTGTTACACAACGTGCCAGGTACCCGTTACGCTGCATAACACCCAAGAATCCACACTATGAATGAATCTGAAAAACTGACTCAACCGATAGATAGCTTATAAATCGAACTACCAACTAGCTAACGATCATATATCAAAATACACACCATTCTAGATCGTAAACAAGGCATATCTGATGCTTTAATTTACAATATTTGTAATTATGTTTCTAATATCACGAATTTCGCGTCTATAACGCAATTTACGCGCGATATTGAATCAGTATGAGGAAACTATTTAAAGCAAGAGAAAATCGCGTGGTGTTGACCTGGTGGTGCATTAATGTGTTAGTAAGAATAGATGATTTTCTGGCGTCTACCCCATTATCTACTTTTTTACTTCCCAGTCGTTCGACCAGTTTCTCCACTTGAGCCCGTGTCAGAGCTTTACCATGAAATCATCCAAGCTTTTATCAGTTTTGCGCAGTGTGATTTTTTTTGATAAATCCTACTGATTCAATAAAATGGAAGAAGGCTAAAGGATTTAAATTGAAATTTCATTTAAGATTTCATGTAGCTACTACTATATCATCCAACCCGTGCGCTAAAATTGCTTCCAGATTAAGCCTACCAAGAAGCAATGAGTAGAAAACCGCTTCTGAAAATCTTGAATTGACGCCTTACCTATTACCTTGCCTGTAAGATAACAATCCCCCCATCGAATATTCTGACTAAAAATTAACCAGTGCGATCGCGACGCCGAATCGACTTTTGTAGCTCGTCACCTAGTTCTGAAAAAATGGATTTTTCATCACCTTTTGAATGGCTTCAACAACTACTCAAAACCGTAACTAGCTGTTTTGCCTATTCCTTTCCACGTTTCCATAATTGTAAAAGATAAAATGTATTTCCTATAAATCAAATAACTTTGAAAGGTCAAAATTATGAGTGATTCAAAAAAAGAAAATACTACCGAGAAAATAGTTGTCCTTGGGTTCGGTGTCAACCCCGAGCTAGCAGGTATGCTTCACGAGCAGAAATGGCGACGACGCATGACGTTATCGCAATTGTGCCGCGAATATGTTCAGGAGGGCTTACAACGAGACCAAGTTCAAGGCGACAGATTATCGGACCAGTCAACCTTAAGGGTGAAAGGTTCCAAAGTGAAGAAAGAACCTAAAAACAACAAATGAGAAAACACAGGAAGACTCAAAATGGATAACAACAAAATCTTACAACTGAGGAGAAAATTGGAATGTTAGGAAAAAATGAAACAAAGTCGGTCGAAAATAACAAAGGCGACCTAAGGGAAATCGAAAACCCCGGTGCAAGCGGGGCCTTCGACGATGCGCGTGAAACCACATCTGCCGATTCGAGTCCCACAGGGGGGGGGTAAATCTTTTACAAATGTACCAATTGCTGAACTCGAAGTCAAACCTAATGGATTCAACATAGCCGATATCAGGATGAGTCAGGATTTTGACAACAACGCCACAGTCAAAAAGGTCCTGACACACATTCGCGTCGACAAACCCGCAAAACATGTTTTCTTTATGGTTCGGAAGGAATCATTTTGGAGTGTGGATGTCTGGATCTTGGAGTTTAAGGAAGATCGAGAAACATACCTCGTTCATCCCAAAACACTTCAATCGGTTGGCGATTTGGCTGTACCGACAACGCTTTACACGGCCATTACCAGAAACGGGGACATATTCTTCCTTCCAGTAAGAATTTCAAGATCAGATAGTAGATCGGATTCATGGAATGATTCCCGTCGGGCAGCGGCCGAACTAGCGAAAAATAAGTGGTTGAGGATGACAGCTAACACTAATACGAGCTGCTATGACGTTTACGAGGCCACTGGAAATATCCCTGATCCGGAATGGCCGACCGATTTTACATTGGAAGATCTTTTGAACATCGCATTCAAAGACCGAATGATCGAAGGCCACGAGCATCCTGTACTGAAAAAACTAAGAGGTGAAATCTAATGTCAACCCCAGTATTTGAAAACTTTAAGGAAATCTGGTTGGTCGATTTCGAGTTCGGTTCTAAACCCGGAGGTCTGCCAGAACCAGTTTGCATGGTTGCGCGCGAATTTAAATCAAAAAGGGAAATCTTTTTATGGAAAGATGAACTCCAGTCATCTGGGAGGCCCCCCTATCCACTCGGCGAGGACAGCCTATTCGTAGCTTATTACGCATCCGCTGAATTTGGTTGCCATCTAAGTCTTGGCTGGCCACTTCCGACAAGAATTCTAGATCTTTATGCTGAATTTAGGCGCATCACCAACGGGCAAATCCTGCCCCACGGGAACGGACTATTGGGGGCTCTCAAGTATTTTGGTCTGGTTAGCATGGAAAATTCTGAAAAGGAAAACATGAGAGACCTGTTAGCAACAAATTAAATTGTCCGCTTTTTTAGCAAATGAATTGTCCGCTTTACGAA
>CAILAO010000590.1 GCA_903832105.1 uncultured Pseudomonadota bacterium
CAGATGCAAGGCACGAGGAAGTCGAGCACTCGCAGTTTACTAGAGGTAAACGAGGAGCGGAGACGACGAGTAACGCCGCAGATGGTGCTTTTTCAACACGCCCACTCGATAAAAATACTACTCGACTCCCAGTAACGGTTGTATATTGTATCTTTAACCTTTAAGGGAGTGGCGAGCATTTTTACCCACTTTTTTCAGTATAAATCACAGATAAGAAATCGATGGGAAAGTCTCGACCCAAATCTTCGCGCTTTACTTTTAGGCATGCTTTTTCTTGGAATTAACCAGGGCATTCTTAATTCGACCTTCAATAATTACTTACACGATCTGTTTACCCAAAAAGCTGATGAGCGTGGATTTCTCGAATTTCCGAGAGAACTCCCTGGCTTTGCCATCGTGTTTATCACGGGACTTCTATCGGCTTTTTCAATGCGCCGGTGGGCTATGCTTGTTGGCATTTTTTCCGCTGTTGGAGTTTTAGGCCTGGGATTCGCATCTCCTGGTATCTGGATCATGATGTTATGGATGATCATGTGGAGCCTTGCAGACCACCTTTTTATGCCTGTCGAAGGAACCCTCGGACTTCAATTCGCTAAAGCCAAAGGAGAAGGAAAAAGACTTGGACAACTCTCTGGCGCACGAAACCTTGCTATGATCATCGGCACACTCATCGTCTCTTTGACCATGAGTCTTGGACTTCGAAACTATGCTGTTCTGTACGCTGTTGCCGGCGTTTTCGCATTGGTTGCGACCATCAGTTTTTCCATGCTAAAGATCCAAGACGCGCCGAACTTGCAACCTAAAGGCTTTGTTTTTCGCAGGGAATATAAATACTATTATTGGCTAAACATTCTTTTTGGCGCCCGTAAGCAAATTTTTCTCACCTTTGGACCATGGGTGCTGGTAAGTGTTTTTGGTGCCAAACCAGAAACCATCGCCCTTCTTCTCCTTATCGCAGCGGCCATCGGTGTTGTATTTCGCCAGTGGTTCGGAATCTGTGTCGATCGCTTTGGAGAAAAGGCCGTACTCGCTGTTGACGCGGGAGTTCTTATGGTCATTTGTGTCGGTTACGCTTGGTCAAAAAATGTCTATCTTCTTTATATTTTCTACATCATCGACAATCTTATGTTTGCTACGCGTATTGCCCGCACAACCTATCTTAATCGCATCGTAATTGATAAACGTGATATTGCTCCCACCCTTTCTCTCGGAGTGACAGTTGATCACGCTGTTTCTATGACGATTCCCGCACTTGGTGGCATCTTATGGCAAGCTTATGGATATCCTTCGGTCTTTATAGCGGCCGCGCTCATCGCAGTTGCAAATCTCTTTGTCTCACTAAAATTGGGAGATCAATAGCGCACCGATGTCAAAAGTAACAAGACGCGGATAGCGTGCATCAAGCAGTACAAAGAACTCTGCGCGATGTCTTTATAGTTTACATCAACTGCATAGGATCAACGTCAATCTTAATCTCAAGATCGCCGCGCTGCTTTCCGAGAGATTGTTTCAACCTCAACGCAATAGTTCGCACGCGGTCATACTGGGGAGAAGACATAATCAGTGTTCTTCGATGCTTCAGCCGGATGGTTTCAAGGGGAGGGATCGATGGACCGAAGATTTTGACGTTTTTGAATAAATCTTGATTTTCCACCGCCCATGACTCAAATAACTTAATGACTTCGCGCGAAACATCCTCAAGAATATTCTTTTGCTTTGACTTGAATTCAACTTGTATAAGTCTCGAAAAAGGCGGAAATCCATGTGCTTTTCTAAAACCTAACTCCAACTTTGCGAATGTTTCAAAATCCTGTCTAAGTCCACACTGAACAATTGGATGAGATGGCTTAAGGCTCTGAACCATGACTTTTCCTGGAAACTCGGCGCGTCCAGCGCGTCCTGCAGTCTGTACCATGAGCTGAAACGTCTTTTCTCCTGCCCGAAAGTCAGGTAGGCTGAGAAGCTGGTCGACTTCCAGAATCACGATCAACGTTACATTCGGAAAGTCGTGTCCTTTTGCTAGCATCTGTGTCCCGACAAGAATATCAATTTCTTCTTTTCGAAATGCCTCTAAAATTCTCGAAAGAACTCCAACTTTAGACGCGGCATCCGAATCTAGCCTTTCGATGCGGACGTCTGGAAGCTCTTTTCGCAAAAAATCTTCCGCCTTCTCACTTCCATAGCCCACAGCAACATAGTCCCTATCCGGATTCTCTTTTTGGATTCGATTCATCGTCGTTTCATAGGCACAATAGTGGCAACAAAGTCGGGCATTTGAGATCGCTGACTTTAAGTCCTTCTTATGTAGTGTCAAGCTGATGCTACAACGCGGGCAGCTCAATACCTTTTTATCTTCAACAGATAGTAGGTAGAATGAATACCCTCTCCTATTAACAAGGACCATTGACTGATGTCCTTTGCGGGCATTTTCCTTAAGAGCTTCAATGATCTCTGGCGCGATCGGAATGCTAACAGATAATGTCGCAAAACTTGACTTATCTTCGTGCTGAGAAGTCATGACATTAGCAAGCCTAGGGATAAAAACACCCGATGCAAAACTAGGTTTCGAAGATACCGGTTCTACGACCGGGAGCGGACGCCCTGAGACACGCTCACGGAGATTTAAAAGCCGATATTTCCCTGACAATGCGTTTTGAAAGCTCTCCATGCTTGGCGTGGCACTTCCTAAAACCACACATGCCTGTTCTAAGTTACCGCGCAAGACTGCCACATCGCGTGCATTATAGGTGAGACCTGTTTCCTGCTTATAACTCGTATCATGTTCCTCATCGACAACAATGAGTTTTAGATTGCGAAAGGGTCCGAAAATCGCGGAACGTGGTCCAATCAGCACTGCGGCTTCGCTCGACCTGATTCGCTCAAGTTCTGCCCAACGTTGAACATCCGACATTGCGGAATGTACCACCGCAGTCTTCCCAATAAAACGGACCTCGAAAATCCTCGTCATCTGCGGTGTTAATGCAATTTCCGGAACCAAGATCAAAGCCTGCGCCGTAGGATCTATTGAAAGCATCTTAGAAATTAATTGAAGATAGATTTCGGTTTTTCCGGAACCTGTAACTCCAAACAAAAGAAAGGGAGGTGGTGACGAAAATATTTGATTCTTTGCTGAATCATCGCTCAAAATAGATTGAAAGCCATTTTCAAAAATTATACTAAAAGCATTTTTCTGCTCCTCGGTCATTTCATGCTGTATGATCTCTTGACTTTTTTCAGCGAGGCGCAGGCGACTAGAGTCAAATTCATCAACATTTAACTTTATATTACGTGACTTTGCTACGTTCTCATTCATCTCAAGAATGTGATTGGACCGAAGAAAGTCCTTCAATTCGATTTTTTTGAGGTAGGGCTTTTTGCATTTTAAAGTTTCCCACTTTCTCTCGAAGGTCCTCTCAGAAAGCACGCTTTTCTTGCCAAATAGAGTTTTGATAATCGCAGCTTCCGTATCATGATACTCCGGATCTAAACAAGTTTTCATGAAATCATCGGACAATTGATAAAATCTCTTTCGACTTTTCTTAACGCCCCCGGGTAGCATCGTCTTTAGAACTTCACCGATTGGATGCATGTAATAAGAGCTCATCCACCTCGCAAGGTCGAGCATTGACTTAGTGAAGATTGGCTGTTTATCTATCATTTCATGAATCGGCTTCAATACAACGCCACTTATCGCATTTTCTTTTGAATAAGGAATCGCAGGGCCCAACACGACGCCGACCATTTTCCGATTTCCAAATGGCACGAGAACTCTCATGCCTGGACTCACTTTTTCATCTTCATTGCTGACAAGATACGTAAACGTCTGCGAAAGCGGCGTTGGAACTGCAACTTCGATGATCATTTGTTTCATTAGATCGTTCTACTCAAAGTTCTACATCCTACTTGAGTTTCTCTCCGCCAGATTGCCCGGAAAAATCTCGCTTGAATGAAAAAGACTTCCAAAGATCTTGTGAGATCTCAGGTTTCCCGCTTACGATCAGACTAGCCAGGTTCGCGCCAATGCCTGGTCCCAACATAAAACCTTGACCACACATGCCAACCGCAAGATACATGCCCTTGATGTGTTCAACTTGATCTACAATCGGACTGCCATCTGGTGTCATGGGATAAAGTCCTCGCCACACTCTCCGGATCAGGACGTTTTGAAGTCTTGGAATCAACTGGATCATCCTTTTTGCAGCTCTGGGCAGAAATTCGCTAGTCACATTGATGTCAGTGCCCTCGATCAAAGGTTTAGGCGTATAGCAAAAAATAATTTGGCCGTGATGTTCCTGTCCAAAATAAAAATTCGAAGATCTTCCGTCGGGACCATGTCTCAAATCTACCACCAATGGCTTCAAAAACTGCGCCATCGGTGCTGTGACTCCAGCTTCGTGGCTATCAGGATATACGGGAAGATCGAGTCCGCTTAAATTTCCGACTTCCCTCGCGTCCGCACCGGAAGCATTGACAACGACAGGCGCTAAAAATGTTCCCTTTGTGGTTTTAACACCCTTCACTTTCTCGCCCTCTAACATAATGTCTATCACTTGCTCTTTATATAAAAACTTCGCTCCAAGCTCTTCAGCTCTCTGTTTCATCGCAACAACAGCCATCAAGGGCGATGCCTGACCATCGCCGGGAGAATAAACTCCTCCACGCAAATCTTCCGAGTTAATCCCTGGAACCAACTTCTTTATGACATCAGGCGAGTGCCAATCGATATCGAGGCCAAACTTTTTTTGAATAACGAGAAGATCCTTCATCATTTTTTCATGCTCGGCTGTAAACACGGGAAAACAGTAACCACCAGTCTTCCAGCCAATATTGAACCCATATCGTTCGTGCCACGTAGAAAAAACCTGCAGAGAACGATCGCAAATCTGGATCTTTGTCGGATCAGAATGCGTTTTACGCACGCCGCCTATGGCCCTTTTGTTTTGGCCCTGACCTATCGACGGCGTCTTATCCAATACGAGGACTTTAACCTTTTTCTCAGCTAAAAATAGCGCCGTGGGAACTCCCACACTGCCTGCGCCGATAATGATCACATCGTAATTACTTACTTTTGTCATTTTTACCTTTATCCCTTTATTTCGGCCTTTTTATGTCAGCCTTTATGTCAGCAAAAACAGACAGCGGAACCTCCGCCTCAAGAGGTCTGCTAGAAGGCGGCGTTATTTCATCAGGAGAAATTCCCTCTTCTCTAAAAATTTGCTTAATAAGCTGCGTGCATGTTTTGCCCCCACAAGCTCCCAAACCAGCGTATAATAAAGCCTTTAACGTATTCATATCGCGGACACCTTTTCGAATTTCGCGTTTTACTTGGGTCTTATTCACGCGTCCACAACGACAGATAATGGTAGCCTCATCAGCTGCCTCCGAGGATAGAACCGGGGATCCTTTGCTATATTTACGCGGGGACATAAGTTTAAAAGTAGCGATTTTGTAACGGAACTCGTAAGGAACCTCGATCATTATGAGCCTACGCTGATCAATCTTTTTTCGCTCCACAATGTCGATGATTTTCCCTTCGCAAATTTCCTTTCCGTCAGCATCAACGCAAGAAACCATTTGGGCCTTCCTTATCGAGTCAGGATCCAACTCGTAAGGCAGCATGAGTTTTGCGACCTTCTTGTCGGGATCATGGTTCGGATACAGAAGGGAAATAGCAAGTCCGGGACACACAAGCACACACATGCCGCAACCAGTACAAACGCCCTGCTCGTCGAACTCAGGGATATCCATGATGGACGTTCCTTTGAGTTTTATCAGATTTTTCGCACAAGCATGAACACAAGGATCGCACGGTATTTCTTGCGTGCAGCGAATAATGGGATATATGCGGACATTGTCACGTTCGGGCCATTGATAGGTGTGATTTTCACCGGGACGGGACTCGAGAATTTTTTGAAGACTATCCCATTCAGGCGGAATCTCAACGTTCGCGCCAAAATCTTTCGCAATTCGTCTTCCAATAATTTTTCCACTAAAAATAGCCGCACTCGCCTCGGCAATGGCTTGTGCATCACCTGCAACGTAAGCCCGCATGCCGTATTTTGCGGCATCTTTATAAAGCTCATCGACAGAAAGTAGTCCCACCGCTACCAAGAGGCTATCCACTTCAAATTCTTTTTCCGTGCCGGAAATAGTTTTAAAATTTTGATCGACGGCGCCGATGGTAACCCTTTCCAAGATTCCTTCTTTAGTACCTTCAGCGCGAATGACCGTGTGCGATGTAAAGATTGGAACACCGAGCCGCAGAATTTTGTCTTGATGTACCTTGTAACCACCACAATAGGGTAATCCCTCTGCCAACCCGAGAACCTCAATCCCTGCTTGCAACGCGTGATAAGCGCCAATCAGACCTACGTTGCCACCACCAAGTATAAAAAGCTTCTTTGCACTCTGTACCAAATCCCGATTAACTAACGTTTGGAACGCTCCTGCACCATAGACCCCGACTAAATCGCAACCGGGAAAAGTCACGGTCCGCTCTCTTGCCCCAGTTGCAATCAATAATGATTTTGGGGTCACGAGATAATATTTATTTCCATGTTCGACAATCCCAATTTTTTTGTCAGAAAAACAGCCAACGGCAGAAGTCTTCAGCATGACTCGAACGCTAAAGAACTTTTGCAGTTCATCACTCAAAATAGTTGCAATATCGATACCGCGGACTCCGGCCCAACAAGCCTCTTTTGATCCGAAAAAAGGATGCGTTTGCAGTGTTAACTTACCGCCGAGTGAGGTCTTATCATCGACGAGCAAGGTTTGAATGCCTTGGCGACCTAGCTCCAAAGCGGCTGCTATTCCGCTGGGCCCTGCTCCGATGATTAAAACATCGGTTGAGAGTTCCTCAACTTCACCAAACTCTGGAGTACTTTTAGTATCAATTAATTCTGGTATTTTATCGCAGCTATAGACTTTAAGCCCTTCACTAATTTCAGTCATACATCCTTTGACCGTTTTACCATCAGCAATCACCAAACATTGCGAACACTGGCCATTGACGCAAAAGATTCCTTGTGCCGCGCCGTCCAAGTGATGGTGGCCAAAAACGGATATCCCGTTGGCTATAAGTGAAGATGTAATAGGTTCCGATTCTAATCCCGTCATAAGCTTATCATTAAAGAAAAACTTAACCGCTTTTCGATCGGGGATTTTTAAAATAGGATGTTTTGTGATTCTCACGTTTGTCTCCTTTAGGATCACATTATAAACGTCTTCTCATTAGAAACAATTTATACTTGGATCTGACGAAACTAAAGGCTTTTTACTAAACCGCAACCAATTAATATTGCTGCGTTTATTATAAATACAAGGGTCATATGCCGTTAAATCAATCCGAACAGACCTCATGTCCAAAATATCAGTTTTGTAACACCAATACGACAATTTCAGACTGCCCCCAAGTTCGAATGGGAGGCCCCCAAGTGCCAGTGCCGCTTGTAATATATATTTTATAATTTTCAATTTCATGAAGTCCGTATTCAAAGCCGTTATAAAAATATTTCGCTAAGTAATTAAACGGGAAGATCTGGCCGGCATGCGTGTGACCGGATAACTGGAGATCCACAGCCATGGTTCTTGCGAAGTCGTAATGAGTATCTGGCTTAAAGTACGTATTCATTTGCTGGCTACTAAGATTTTCATGACTATCTTGAATGTTTGTAGGCGTGTGAAACATCAAAATGGTTGGTTTTTTTCGGTCATAAGGGGGTGTAAAAATATCTGCTATATCTCGCCTTTTCTTCTTTGCTTTCTGTAGTTGATATTCGGGATAGCTAATCCCCACAACTTGTACCCCAAGAACATCGACCATCTCGTTATCCAGAGTTCTAATTCCGGCTCCTTTTATGGCATGAAGCGGCTTTTCAAATTCCAGATATCCTTCGTGATTGCCGGTAACGAAGAAAACCCCGTATTTAGCCCGAAGCGCTTTAAGACTTGGTATAAATTCTTCAAATGAAGAAGACGATCCGTCAAATAAATCTCCGGTGATCAGAATGAGTTCTGGATCAGTTTCTTTGACTTGACTTGCAACTCGCTGCATAAAAGAAGGACCATTGCTTAGTCCAAGGTGAACATCCGACAGTTGGACGATCTTCTTACCCACCCATTCCGCAGGAAGATTTTTAAGGTGAATCCTCATCTCTTTTAACACCGGAAATTTCGCCTTCCACAAACCGTAAAATGAGAAGGCGATCGCTACAAAAACAGCGGCACTCGAAAGATTAAAAAATATTTTCGGGGCGTTAAATTCGGCAAATCTACCGACACCAAGGCTCGCCAAATAGAAAATCCACACAACCAAAAACACCATGACCAAATTGATGGCAAGACCCATCCAAAAAGATGCCGCGATGTAAAATGTTTTAAAGATCAGATTGGGCAGCACGCGATTTAATAGCATTGATAAGGGCAAACTTATCGCCAAAAAAGAAAAACCCACCAGCATTGCTCTTTCGGACGCGAGTGCCTTAGAGACAAAAAAGAATCTAACAGAAAAATAAATAAAGAAATGAATAGCGACGAGAATACTGAGAGAAAGCGCGATGAAGAAAATAAACTTAACCAAAACCAGAATCCAATAAAGGAGCCTTCCTCCGTGAGCGTTTTTGACGCTCACGGAGTTTTTATAAATTATTCTTCCAATGCTGGTGCTGCAAGCTTTTCTTGCCAAACATAACACATCATGAATCTGTCACGATAAACCATGTTTCCGGAACACATTTCGAATGGACAACGACCCGCTACGACATACATTTGAGTCCCGTCTGTTGCCGCTGCTGATCTAAGTGTATAATCTACAGCACCCTTGATACGACCGAAAATATCA
>CAILAO010000591.1 GCA_903832105.1 uncultured Pseudomonadota bacterium
AATCCTCTTCAAGATGTAACTCCTCTCACCAAGTTAAAAAACTTGAAGGTCTTGTATCTTTCCGGTAATCAGATCTCAGACTTTTCTCTGCTTGAAGGGGTCCGCTCGAAATTGCAGGAATATGACTTTTGACTATGCACCTTGTTTATTGTAACGAAGAAAGCCAAGTATTTGATCATCCCGCTTATGCGCCGGCCTTCCGTGAGGGACGTGGGTTTTGTAAAGTGCGAAAGCCGGATCTGGTCGCTCTTCCCTACGGGAGCCTCATCTTTTCACTGCCTGGAAGAATTCCAATCTACTTTGATTCGAAAAGGGGCGATTTCATAGCACTTGAAAAGATTGGTAGCCAAAAAGTTTGGGCAGCGGCGTCTTTCTTAAGCTCTGGATATCTGCGTACATATTTGCCTGCGTACCAAACAGGGCCCAAAGTGCCGCTTCTTTCGCTTTGGGCTTATGGCGGCGTTGTCTTCATGGATGATGGCTTTTATGTCCCCGCGATTAGAATTGATGACGATATACGATCTGATCCGGAGATCCATGAAAACGATCCCGCGCTCAAGCGACGCATCAAAACACTTACAAATCAGTATCCAAAAAATAGACTTGTGAAGCAGCTTGCCCTCTGCGCCTCAGAATATCGCTGTCTTTGCGCGAGAAACTTTTTTCTCGAACGATTCGAAGTGCCAGTGCCCACGACTCCTTCATGCAACGCGAAATGTCTCGGCTGCCTTTCTCATCAAGATGAAAAGGCGGGGTTTAAGCCTTCGCAAAATCGTCTTGCTTTTAAACCGACGCCCGAAGAAATAACCGAAGTCATTCTCCATCATTTTAAGCATGTGAAAAAACCTATTGCGAGCTTCGGACAAGGATGTGAGGGAGAGCCCATTCTGCGGGGAAAAGATCTCGCGAAAGCGATCAAGCTCGTTCGAGCCAAAACAGACCAAGGGACTATCAACATCAACACGAACGGTTCGCTTCCCGAAATGGTAGGACTATTGATTGAATCAGGTTTAGATTCGATTCGAATCAGCGTTAATTCCCTAAATCCTCGATATTATAGTAGCTATTATAAACCTGTTGGATACACCTTTGATGACGTTCTGAGATCGATCGACATCGCGTTGACCGCTGGGATTTTTGTGTCCATGAACCTTTTTTTCCTGCCTGGGGTCACCGATTCTGAACACGAGGTCAAAACACTGGTTAACTTTCTGCGGAAATT
This sequence comes from uncultured Pseudomonadota bacterium, assembly GCA_903832105.1. GTDB lineage: Bacteria > Bdellovibrionota_B > Oligoflexia > Oligoflexales > CAILAO01 > CAILAO01. Next base: position 1,223 of record CAILAO010000591.1, read on the forward strand.
CCCTATTAGTATGCTGCAAACCCGAAACCTCAACATCGATCCGGATTTTTATATGGATAGCATTGACTTCAAGGATTCGAAGCCCCTTGGGATTAAAAATCTTATCAAGGATCTTAAAAAAGGCTTTCCTCAACTTAAACTCGGATATTACAATCCTGCTCTACGTTAAAAAAGATAATGAGCTGTTTTGACGTAGTCTTTTGATTTTTCTTTACGATTTGTCAAATTTATGCGACCTTGTCGTAAGTTATAGTTGGGTCATTCAGTAGGAGTAAACCAAAAAGTTTGGTTTTATAAAGATTTAACTTTTTTCGGCAGAAAAGGAGCCTAGCGTGAGCGAAGCAGCTGCGAGTACCAAAAAAACATTTGGAGAAATGGTCGTTAATTACTTTCGGGAGTTTGGGGTCCTTAAAGAAACAAGGGCTGAGTATTGGGGTATTCAAGTCGTAAACTTTCTCGACTGTACTTACTATTTCGCGATGATCGCCATCTCGACGCTCTTCCTATCGAAAGAGTTGGGCATGAACGATATCAACGCTGGCTACTCAGTCACTATATTTTCGATGACGATTACCATTTCACTTATCTTCGCAGGCATGATCACCGACTGGCTCGGCATCAAACGTTCACTTTATATTGCGTTTGGCGGGATGTTGATTTTTCGCCTCTTGATGGTGGGCGTTGGACTTTTCGATCAACTCCCCTATCGCGCGATACTGGGTATAGCACTTCTCGTACTCATGGCTCCATTGATGGCTATGATTCAAACGGTATTCCAAGCCGCGAATGCGAGGTTCACGACCGAAAGATCGCGAAGCGCAGGATTTAGCCTCTGGTATCTCGTGATGAATCTCGGCGCGGCAGCCGCAGGTTTCTCGGTTGATATCATCCGTCTTGATCTTGGACTTTCGAATACGCACTTCTTCACCATGGGCGCCATCATGGGTGTGCTCTGTGTCATTGCAACGTTCTTTTTCATCCGACGGGAAGGCCAACTCACGCTAGAATCTGAAGTTTCAAAAGGTCAAAAAACTGATGCAAAAAAAGAAATGGCTGAGAAAAAGATCGAGAAGAAAACTCCGATCCAAATCCTAAAGGAACTCGTCCGAGAATCAGCGTTTTGGAAACTCCTCGTTCTCATAGGTCTTCTTATTGGAGCGCGTGCTGTGTTCCTCTATATGTACATGCTCATGCCCAAATACTGGCTGCGGACGATTGGCGAAAGTGCTCCCATCGGTCTTTTTAACACGATCAATCCTATAGGCATCATTGTAGGTATCATTTTGTTCATTCCTCTTGTTAATAAAGTCAACATCTTCAGTGCGCTCATATACGGTTCCATCGTTTCGATCGCCTCTCTATTTGTTCTTGTTATCCCGTGGCAGTGGTTCTCGTCAGATCTTGCGGCGGGAATCACGATGATGACGATCTCTTCGCAGGTTCTTCTGACGATTGGCGAAGTTATTTGGTCGCCAAAGCTTAGTGAATATACCGCCGCAATCGCGCCCCCAGGCCAAGAAGGAACTTACCTCGGATTTTCAATGATTCCGTGGTTCCTTGCCAAGGCTATCGTTGGCGCCTTATCAGGTCACCTCCTCACTCGATGGTGTCCGGAAGGCATTCACGACAAGATGGCTAGCGGTCAGCTCAGCTTCTGGGACAGCCCAGCCGCAATGTGGCTTGTTCTTGGCGGGTTTGCTCTCGCTGGATCAGTGATTGCTCTGATATTACGAGGCTGGTTGACTAAGGGCGCTCGATTCGCTTCGACCCCTGCAACGGTACACTAAGGTGTGTACTCTATTTAAAATCGTAGACGTCGACTTCAACTTACTCTTGAGACATAAACGTGATCTTTTCTCTGAAACTTTGGCTTTTACGCCGAGATCTTCAGCGAGCAAGCTAAAGTATTCCGAGAGAGATCATGATTAGGCCACATGATGACGACAAAGACTAAGTCTAAGCGCTAGAAGGGTTTTAGAATAATTGAGTACACGAGATCCTCACGGCCGCCGCTGCGGCTTCGAAAATCTATCTGCTTTTAAGAAATTCTGTCGCTGAGTTTAGTGATTCTTTTACCGACTGGATCGTTGCGTTCGTTTCATCAATTATTTTCTGCAGTTTCTCAGTTACGCATACCTCTTTCGCAAATTCCAAAAACGCTCTTTTATCGACTGGAGGCGCGTTGGCAGTCTCTTTTGAATAACCTCCGGCCAGGAGGAGTGTATTCTTTAACGTTTCACGA
>CAILAO010000592.1 GCA_903832105.1 uncultured Pseudomonadota bacterium
ATCCTGGCACATATGGATCTTTATACTCCCAAACTCCCGGAGCTGGCGCTGGAACTGGAGGAGGCGATGCAGGCGGGATTTTTGTCGGTGGATCAGGGACTACTTTAACCGGAGCGGGGGCCGGAATCTATACCCTCGGCGGAACTAGCAGTATTGGGGGGTACGGCGGAGCTGGAATTTACGCAAAGGGAGGGGCAAATGGATCTGGTCTTGGAGCCGGAAATGGCCCTGCTGGATATTTTGAAGGAAATGTTTTTGTTACTGGAAGTTTAAACGGAGTGATGAAGATTGATTCGTCCGGAAGGACGGGGGTTGGAACTGTTACCCCGCGTGCCCGCCTTGAAGTTTCGGCTGGCTCAAACTCAACTACATACAACAATACTGAATACACTGGTGGGGGGGCTGGCTATCCTGGCACATATGGATCTTTATACTCCCAAACTCCCGGAGCTGGCGCTGGAACTGGAGGAGGCGATGCAGGCGGGATTTTTGTCGGTGGATCAGGGACTACTGCAACCGGAGCGGGGGCCGGAATTTATAGCCTCGGCGGAACTAGCAGTATTGGGGGGTACGGCGGAGCTGGAATTTACGCAAAGGGAGGGGCAAATGGATCTGGTCTTGGAGCCGGAAATGGCCCTGCTGGATATTTTGAGGGAAATGTTTTTGTGACTGGAAAAGTCGGCATTGGAACAACAAGTCCAGGCTCCCCTCTTACTGTTAGCGGCGTGATCGAATCGAAGAGTGGCGGGGTCAAATTCCCGGATGGATCGACACAAACCGTCGCGGGTGTTGGATTTCTTTACATTGTAGACCAAGAGGCCTCAGGGACGAACGGAGGCGACTTTACCGCAGGTGCTTGGCGGGTACGAACCTTAAATACGATTAAATACGACACACTTTCGCGTGCCAGTGTATCAAACAACACTGTTACGCTAGCGCCAGGAAAATATCTTTGCACGGTCACCGCACCGGCCTGCTATACAGATATGCACAAAGCTAGGCTGTACAACATAACTTCAGACTCGGTCGTAGATGTCGGGACTACAGAGATGGCGAATCGTCTGTATGTGACATGCACGCGATCAGTTATCGACGTACAATTGAATATCGCGTCCTCCACGACATACAGGATAGATCATTACGGCACCTCGTCAATTGCGACAACTGGTTTTGGCTATGCCACTAGTTTCGGTGTACCCGAGATCTATTCGACTTTTAAGTGTCTGGTTTTGAACTGAACAGAAGATCTGGGAAAACCATGTGTGAAGAAAAACTTTTAGCTTGCCGAGCGGCGTAAGATCTAATCCCGGTTAAACCCAGAGATGCGTCCTTTTGCGGGATGGAAGGTGAATGGTTGGTGATGAGAGGGGCCGGTAAGTGCCATACTGATCAGTGCATCGAGACCTAACCCTCGGAACTAAAAAAATCTACTTGCCTCGACCTGTTTCGACATCAGAACTCTGTTCAGATTTCGAAAGTTGGGATTCTGTTTCTTTTCGCACTTTGACGCGACGGATGCGATGTCTCGACATATCGGTCACCTCAAGCTTGAGCGGGCCAATGGTGATGGTCTTGCCGACTTTCGGAAGGTCTCCCAGGATATGGGTTAATAATCCGCCGATGGTATCTGCCTCGGCATCTTGCTCCACGTTAAGGTCGCGGATACCAAGTTCGAAAAATTCAAGAAAGTCTTCAATATTTAACGATCCCTGAACATCATAGACGCCATTTCCACGATCAATAATCTCAGCTTCCTCGGAATCAAATTCATCTTGAATTTCACCGACAATTTCTTCCAAAATATCTTCAAGCGTGACGATTCCAGCCGTACCACCATACTCATCAATGACAATAGCCATGTGCTTTTTATTCCGTTTAAGATCTTTGAAGACATCCATGATGAGCTTCGACTCGGGAACAAAAAAGACTTCCCGCATCATCTGTGATATTTGCGTTGGTCCGCCATCTTTTCCGGAGACAGTAAATTGGAGAAGATCTTTAGCGAGTAACATTCCGACAATGTTATCGATCCGGCCCTCAAAAACAGGGATCCTAGAAAAACCGCTTTCATTCGCAATTCTAACCGCATCGGAAAAACTCGAGTGAAGTTCGATAGCCCTGATATCGGTTCGTGGTGTCATAACTTCCCGGACCCTTGTTTCGTCGAAACCGAATACGCCGGAAATCATTTCTTGCTTTGTTTCTTCGATGACACCCGCTTTTTCACCAACGTTCACCAAAAACTCAAGCTCTGCCTCCGTAATCGGAGGTCCTTTTTTTTCCTTCGCTCCCAAAAGAACAATTATTTTAGCGGCAAGTTCCGAGAAAAACCAAATGACAGGAAACATGATCCAATAGATGATCTGAATTAGCTTCAATGTAGCAATTGCAATAGGTTCAGGCATCGCTTTAGCGAAAGATTTTGGAATAATTTCTCCGAAGACTAAAATAAGTAGTGTTACGATACCGGTTGCAATGCCAATCGCTCGGCTGTGAAAGTATCGAGCGGCGAGTTCCGTCGCAACCGCTGAAGCCAAAATGTTAACCACTGTGTTAAAAATAAGAATGGTCGTCAAAACACGCGATGGATGCTTAAGCCACAAATTAAGTTGGCTCACCGTCTTGCCGCGAATATCGAGAAGATGACGCGCCTTTAGCGAGCCTAGCGAGGTTATGGATGTCTCAGCCGCTGAAAAAAAAGCCGAGATCGCCACGCACAAAAAAATAATAAACACACTTAAAATGTCGCTATTTTCCATTGTCCTTCCAACTCAACTCAGTTTAGCTCCATGTTCCAAGAACTATACCGTTCTCTTCACACAATGCGTCCATACTGGCGTTGAACCAGAACGCATTGTGCTTAAAAAAGCCATCAAACGGCGTTGCGCCGCACACATGACTTTCTCTTGCTTAAGATCTTCGTGATCGTAGCCACATAAATGTAAAATTCCGTGAACCATCAAAAAACAAAGTTCACGATCTAATCCGTGACCAATCCGCTCCGCATTCTTCTCGGCATCTTGAAGTGAAATAACGAGATCACCGAGAGTTTTAGGGCCTAGGGTTTCCGCCAGAAAAAGAGGGTTGATCCGCTTTGCGCCTCTTGATACGAGCTTCGCCGCAACATCCCGAAATGCCGCCTTCGCTGACACTCTTGGAAGTCTGGACCACTCTCTTTGCGGAAAAGAAAGAATATCGGTCGGCTGATCGATACCTCTAAAGCGTTTATTTAAATCCTGTATGACCTTGGAGCTTACCATATTGACTGATAACTCATGGTCACGCACGCCGAGATAATCACAAACAGCGCGTGCAATAACAGCCACTTTTCTTTTGTTGACATTGTATTTGCGGAGTCGGCAGGCAATACTGATTCCGCTTTGATCACCAATCCTTGCTTGACCTAATTTAATCTTCATCTTTTTTTAACCGCGACGAATTCTTTTTCCGTTCAGAAGAAAATTGTTCGACCTCTGCAAGTGGGCCATCAGCCTTCTTGACTTTTAAATTCTTCTTTCGGCTTAGCTTACTTTTCTGTGAGCACAAGACCTCTAAAGAGGAAACCTTGACTGATGCATGCTCATTCGCCAATCGAGTCTCTTGCAGACTCATCTCAAACAAGGCAAGCTGCTCGGCAAAAGCGTGAAACTCTTCAACCGACATCGAATGTTCCGCTTTCTTCTGGTCTTGCGCTGAATCCTTAGGCACATCGGATGTACTTTGATCAGAGATCTGCTTTTTTCGCGAGGCTGTTATGCGAAACGGTGTCACATTGTTGATGGGGAGGGTGTCTTTTTCCTTGTCCTTGTTGGACATGCCTTGAACCGCTTCCTTTCTTAAATCAGAACCTATTCGGAGCTTCAATCTTATCACATTTTTTAGCTGGCGGACCAGTGCTTCTTTCTTAGGAGTGTCTCGATAATTCTTTAATATCAATAGAGATTTTAGGTTTTTCCCAAACTCTCTCAAAAACCGGAGTCCCCTCTCTCTCAAAGTGCCGGCTAAAAACTGAGGGGTAACGTTCTGAATCCCCGATACGACTGATATCCCTGGTGTTCCTGATGTCACTCATATCGGGGATAAAGACAGGCTCCTTTTGCTCAAGAAAACCAACTTCGCTCATATAGCCGCAAGTTTCCTCAAAAAACGCCTGCTCATCCGTTGTGTACCAGACAAAACCTTCGGGTTTGAGGTTCTCAAAAAGCGTGACACAGAAAGAGCGTGAGAATAATCAATTCTTCTCTTTTTTCTTCTTTTTCCATGGATCTGGAAAACGAGCAACAACCCCTGTCAGTTCTTGGTCTGGAAAAAGTTTCTCCAAAAATTTGGCATCAGCTAAAATGCAAAAAACATTTTTTAACCCGTGGTCAACGGCTCTTTCAGCACTTTTCACCACGCGTTTAAACGTAATATCAACACCGACGAAAGCCTGATTGGGGTGATCAGCAGCCATTTGAACAAGAGCCTGACCTGTATGACAGCCAATTTCGACAACAAGACCCTCCAAATGTTGCTTTGACGTCTTGTAATACTGCTCAATGCGCTCTCGCCACCGTCCAACATAATTCATCAAATCGGGGCCAGCGCAAATCGGAAGTGTTTTTGAAGCTGCTGCTTCCGAAAATTTGGAAATGTATGGATTCGCATCTGTTCTGCGCGCGGTTTTTATCGGAACAAAAGGGTCAAGATGGCGTATGGGCACACAAAATTCCTCGCAAATAAGATGATTTCTAAGCCAGGTCATAAGCCGGATTCTGTCATAGCGAAAGCTCTTTTAAGCCTCCGCAGTTGCTATCATTTATCTGGGACGACTTTTACAAGTCGCCTCAAGCGACCTACCCCGAGACTTGCGTGTCGGGCCGACACTGGAAGTAACTTAACATCACTTCACGGTCTCTCTATTTGGTCTTGCTTCAGATGGGGTTTGCCAAGCCAATCTGTCACCAGATTGCTGGTGCGCTCTTACCGCACCTTTTCACCCTTACTCGTTAGAGCGGTTTGTTTTCTGTTGCACTTTCCGTCGGGTTTCCCCGCCTGGCCGTTAGCCAGCATCTTGCCCTGTGAAGTCCGGACTTTCCTCCATCAATTACGACAGCGATAGCATCTCTGACTTAGAAACATCCACCCGATGCTTTTAGAGACTTACGGAGCATTTGTCAATTTTAAGATTGTATCGTAGTTGTCCGGTTGAACCGGGTCGTCGAGGGCTGCTTTATTCTTCAATACCACGCCACAAACCCTGCATCGGAAGAGAAGGACGACACCTTTCTTCCCGTTCAGCTCATAGCCAATCGCGTCCATCAGCCCTTGGCAAGGGTTTTGGCGATCTCCTGGGTTATTATCGACATGCTGAGACGTAAGGCAAAATGGGCAATGATTTCGGCAGCCTGCGGAAAGAGGCGTCACGATTTTTCCGCAAGCAGCGCAGGTAAACCCTTCGTTTATCGATGTAAAACGTGGAGACGTCATCTTTTGGAAAATCCAAGTTAGCAAGGGAGAAGTCAGTATAGTGATCGTAGTAGTCTCTGTCACTTTTAACTTACTATTTGATGTAAAAATCCGACAAAAATCTACATATTGATTATTTATTTAAGATGGTTACCAAATAAGCCAAACTTAGTCACAAAGTAAAAAATGATGTCCTTACTCAAGTTTTTCTAGGCGGTTCCGAGGAGTCGATGGGGAAGAAGGAGCAACGGGATACCCTTATGAAGTACAATATGTAGATAGGGAATCCCCACCAATTGAGGACAAACACCGTGAAAGCACAACACCTAAAACTAGCGCTGTCTCTTGCTGCATGCGTTTTCGTCGTAGCGTTATGCTCGTGCGGCAAGGCAGGACTTTCGGGAGATAGCTCAGGCACCAATCTCGGGGCTGCTTCCGACCTGAGAGGCTCGATTGCAAGCAAATCCGGTAGCCAAAGCGAGATGCAAAACTGGCTTATCGTTATGCTCGACAAGTATAGTTCCATTGCAAGGATTGCAGAAGTCGACGCCAATGGCATCTTTACATTGAAAAGTATTTTTCTTGGTCGTCCCTACACTATCGTGCTTATTTCGCCTGACTATGTTTTGTCCTCGGTGTTATCGATCACCATTCCCACGATGAGAGCCAATACCATTCGTCAATACTTTAAGATTTCAAAAACCTATCTACCGAAGTTAATCATGGACGGGCCCATTGTAAGATTTCAATCGCTTGATGGGATCGTTGTGGAAAATGATTATGCAATTGATTCTGATGGTGACTTCATCCCCGATGGAGTGACGGATATCAGTCCGCGTTTAAGAGGACCAATGTTCCGCCTCGCAACGGCACCTAGGGTAGACACAGACACGGACGGCATCGCCAATGACGATGATCCTGATATCGATAATGACGGGGTTCCCAACGTATTTGACGTTAATGATGACGGCGACGATCTTCCCGATGTCATTGACCCAGACTCCAATGGTGATCTGACAGCAGACGTTCTTCAGAAGAATTTCGACCTATACTTTAAGGAAGGGCTTGAATATATCGCTGTACAAATCGAGAAAACAGCGCAAGATGACGGAACTAGCCGCACGACCATGAAGTTTAACACAAAACTTAGAGAATCCCTTTCACCGAAACCACTCGCTGTTCAAATAAGAGGTCCGCAGGCGCTCCTGAATGCTGCCGTAATCGAACATACAGCCGCAGATCAAACGGTAACCACGGAGGCTTTCCTTGACCGAAGACTTCTTGATGATGGCGCAAGTGAGGATTCAGCTCCTAACGACTATATTTTTGGACGCAAAGTCCTTCTCGAAGGTGGCAAGCTTCCGCGCCCATTCCAAACTATTTTCTTCCAACTCGCGTTTGGAAACGCTTCTGATCCTTGGTTTATGGAGTTTCCGTATCTATTCCCAGATTTGACTCTTGACGACATTAATCCCGAGTATGATAGCAATACGCGCATGTTCAACCTGTCTGGCGTGCCTTTTGGGGAGAATGTTGACTTTACCTGGTCGGTGACCGTTTATAATGCAGACAATGTCATTGTTCATGAATCACCCTCTATAACGGGTAGCTCGAGGGACTACGTCCTTCCTGATAATATTATTGAGGAAGGTGAAAGTTATTCCTATGCAGCCTCCGCTCAGCTAGTCGAGCGAATCCAGGGCTTTCCACCGTACATCATACATTCTGTTAAAAAACCTATGTGATAAAGACAGACCAAGGAGGTTGTTATCATGATAAATGGCCTACTTAGCAGATATCCAGCATTGCTATTCATGCTGTTCGTCTCTCTCGTTGCGCTGGTCGCATGCAAGCCTTCTGAAGAGAATAAATCAACAAAGGGACCTTCTCAAGGTGCTGTCACAGCCGAAGCATGTATTCAAGGACTTGGAACCTTCAACACGGCAACCGGACTTTGCGAGTGCCCGCTTGGACAAACCTGGAAAGGAGTTCAGTGCATAACGACCGTAACTAGCGGAACTAGTGGAACAATCGGAACAAGCAGCCAACAGGGCTGTACATCAAGCGGCGGATACTGGTCGTCCCAAACTATGGCGTGTCAATGTCCGACGGGAACTTATTGGACTGGCGCGACATGTCAAACCAATGCGACATCCGGAACCGTCACGACTCAAACACAAGTCACCTGCACCAATGCCGGAGGAACTTGGGACTCCTATAATAGCCGATGTGAATGCAAGGTAGGCGAAATTTGGTATCAAAGTCGTTGCCAGTTAAAAACAAGTCTGACACCGCAGCAAATCTGCGAAGGCGATTTCAATAGAGGGGTGTGGGATAGCTACCAACGTCAATGCCGCTGCCCCAACGGCATCAATTGGGTGAACGAACGATGCGAAGGTGTGAGTGCGACGTCTTCAGTCTCCGAACAATCTGCGTGCACAGGCTACTCCAACAACGGTCGATGGGACCCCTACCGAATGACGTGTGTATGTCCAAACAATCTGGCTTGGAGTCCAACGACTAAACTCTGTGGAGTCACTGGAGGAGACGCAGCAACTTTAACGCGTCAAATATGCATTCAAAGCGGCGGAACGCCAGGTATCGCGCAGGGGACCTGCACATGCCCGTCAACCCACACAATACAGACCGTTTCTGGGCAGAATGTCCAATATTGCATCCCTAAGAATATGAGTGGTACCGGAACAGTCCTTGGCGGGTCCAATACAATGGATATTATCAATCAATTGATTACAGTGCTGCAGGGTCTTATGGGTGGATGATAAAACAGCTTTTTTATTAAAAATTATAATCACTTATAATATTTTCGCCCAAACTAAGAATTGTTTTAATGCAACTATTTGATTGCAATAGAGTTTTGGAATAAT
>CAILAO010000593.1 GCA_903832105.1 uncultured Pseudomonadota bacterium
TCTTGAAACACCAGATGGAATTCTGTCGGTGTTAAGGTAATGTTAAGCTGGAATACACCCTCCGCGACGCTAGTCCCAGGAAATGAGATGGGGCTCGGTCCAATCGGTGAGCCACCGGTTCCCACATTATAAAAACTAACTTCAAGATCAAGTTTTCCATCTTGACCGAGAATTGGTGCGCCGTTTGCTTCGGTAAGCCGTGCTCCATATGACAAATTGTATTCTTCAGCATGAGAAAACGACGTTAGTCCACCAGTGCAAAAAAGAAGAAAAAAGACAGCGAAAATTTTTGAACAAGTGTTCATAAAGCCCCCTTTTGAGTTCATCCCTTATGAACTAGTCATCGGAGAGTCATGCTGAAACTTGAGGATGAAAACGTCGTCCCCGGCATAGGAGATGGCTACAGATCGGTTTCTTTCGTAGTTGGTGTTTAGAAAGAATTAAAATTTATTCAATAGAATCCAAAACTCAGGTTTCAAAAAAATGAAAATGTTCGGTTTATTAATAGGAATTTTAGCAGCTTACTACGATGAGGCTGAAATTTTTTTAGATGATTTTTAAGGTTTTAATAAGATTGGCCGATAAAGACCGTGTGTGAATCCGAATAGGTGGTGACTTTTGTGAGAATGATTTTTTTTCAACTTATTATTGCCTTTACGCTTCAGTGGCTATTTTTGCCGCTCGCTTTTTCTCAAAGCGTGGAACCTCAGAAAACCTCGGAAGCGTATGACCCCTCTCTTTCGATGAGCCTATCCGGGAGTTATCACAGAACTAGTTTTGAAATGAAGGGAGATCATCTGCTTCCGGGCCCTACCCAAGAAGGACTCTATAATGGGAACCCTTTAACAGGAACATTTGATTCGAAATCGGCCTATAGTTTAAGATCTGCGATTCATTACTTTCCTTTTTCTCCGCAAGCTATAGCTGCGCCCCTATTCTCACTAAATGTCGGTTTCGAGACTTACCTGGCGCAGTTAAAAAACGCTAATAGCGCAACGGCTGAAGCGCATCTTTGGTGGATACCTTTTGAAGCGGGATTTCAGAAGAAATTCTCTGATTGGGTTATGGGTTCCATTTTTGTCGGGTATAAATACCCGGTCGATGGCAAAATGGTTTATAAGTATAGTGCAAGAACTGCAGGAGATTATAAGGAAGAAGTTGTTCTCACAGATCAACTTAAGTCGGGATATGAAATCTCCTTTACCGAACAATTGCAATTAGTAACGATTGAGAGTCTCAGTGTTGGAATTGGTTTAGAAACCTATTTCGGTAGTCTCACATTCTCCGGCGTAGGAGAACCTGCACACGTTTCTGGTATGGCGGGCCATTTTCTCTTCAAGTTTACTTTGTAACGCACACTTCTCATACCGATCTCAAACGCAAAATCCCGATTAAAAAATATTAAACGAAAATCCGCTTTCAGCAAGAGCGATAAGCTCTCCAATTTGCGGAATTTCATTGTAAAAAACATTGACCAAACATAATCCCTGAGGAGGAGCTGTTTCGCCGGCACACGCTCGGTTCTTTTTTTCTAAAATGCTAGTGATATCTTGAGGGGTAAGCCTTCCTCTCCCGACATCAACTAAAGTACCGACCATGGTTCTGACCATTTGCTTTAGAAAGCCATCACCGAGAACCCAAATATCAACGAGTCGATCTTGCCGACATTCAAGCTCTAGCGCAAAAATCGTTCGTTCGCGCGTTTTAGCTGAGGTGTTTTTTGCACAAAAAGAAGAAAAGTCGTGACGACCTACAAAAAACTTTAGCGCTTCCTTAATTAAAATGATGTCTAAGTCCATTCCCAACTGCCAACAATATTCATTCACAAATGGGTTTCTCTGAGCACTGAGCCAAAGTCTATATCGATAAGCCTTCCCTTTTGCGGCATAAACAGGGTGGAAGTCAGATGCGGCAGGCTGAATCGACTTTATTCCAATAGTTTTCGGGAGAATTCCATTAAGGCTACCTAGCCATCTTTGTTGATCAAAAGGAGCGTTTGTTTCAAAAACGGCCACTTGATTTTCTGCATGAACACCAGAATCTGTGCGAGCAGAGCCAATTGCTCGTATGCGGTCGCGCAACATGATGGAAAGGGCGTGCTCAACATAGTCTTGAACACCTTGTCCGTTAGCTTGACTTTGCCATCCCTGAAAGGAGGTCCCGACGTACGAAATATCTATTCGATAACGCATGGCAGCGATTAATAAAGGGTCTCAAATGTAAACATGAGACCGTACGAAGTTCGACCAAAATCGACAGCTTTGGTTCGCATGGCCGATACAACCTCTAAATAGGGCGACAGATAGACATACCCAACATTTAGTGTTTTATTCATCGACTTGACAGAAGTTTGATCCAGCGGATTAAGCAGAATGTTTGCCGCCACACCTACAACAGATGAGGTTTTCCACCCACGATTTGTATACGAACCAGGACTTTCTGTCGCGCTGCTAGTTCCCGAAGAAGTGGATGTTCCAGTTCCGTCTGTTGCCATGATGCGCGTGATAGCTGTTTTCTTACCGGTGGATTCCTGTTCTCGAGTCTCGCTAAAATAAAGTCGCTCTACACCCCCCCAAAAATCAATCACAATCCATTTCTGCCTAAATGGCGTAAACTCAGCAGTCATTAAAAGTTGCATTGGAAAGAGGAAAAGAGTTGTTGGTCCATTATCATCCGTGACGAGTTTACTGCAATCTTTGTTGGTTGATCCAGCGGAAGAGGTTGCGGCATGACCCTTTGCGGAGTATATACCTACGCGTCCACCAAAACCGACAGTCGCATACCAATCGAACGCGAACCAATCAACAGCAACCGTCGGGTATACTTTAGGGCTTCCGTAAAACTTGTCGTAACACTTGTAACCATCGTCAAATGCTGGTTTTGCGGCAGCGATGCGTAATCGGTAAGAACCAAAAAGCTTTTCATGCCTTTTTGTAACTGCCTCTAAAGGTTTTGCTGGCTCCACCGTAACAACCTGCACTGGTGGCTTTTCATCTGCGGTTATGGGTGCTGTGGAAACCTCCTCTTTACGGCCTTCATTGGAACCACTGGATTCAGGGGCAGGAGGCTCCTCTGGGGGTACAGACTTCGATCCAGTGATTGCACCATCTTCAGTTTCAATGTCTTGTGCAAAGACATTAGAAAAATCTGCGAACCAAAAAATGCAAATACAAGAAAACGCAAATACTTTAAAAAAAACAGAGACTAAATAAAAAATGCGACGCATATGAACACAACCTCTTCTGCTATTTTACCCATTATATCTCACGCATTTGGCGTTGGCCACATCGGACTAATCTTTGAATGGAGTTTCTTCAGACTCCTTATGTTCCCCATAGTCTTCAAGCCCTCCCTGTTCATGTGGAGGCTCGTCAATCACAGATTCGTCTTCACCAGGAAATGCAAAAATTTCCTGTTCATCTTCAGCCTTCTTCCAGCCTATAAACCACTCGAAAGGACCGCTAAGAGCGTAGGTTAAGAATATAAGAAAGCCGAGAAGTTCTGGTTGTAAGGCGATAAAAGCGGTCACTGAAACCAGAACCACCAAAAGCCTGAAAGGTTTGATTCCCTTGATTCTAATGGCTTTATGGGACCGATACGTGACATTGCTGACCATGGCTAATGCTATCAACGGAGCTGCCACGACTAAAAAACCAACTTTCACCGGCCGACTGGTAGCAATGTCTTGTAGAAACTGAATAGACCAGAATCCAATCTCAGGCGATTCGGCGAGGTTTTCAACAACAGCGACGAAACAAACGATAAGACCGGCAGCCATGGGAATGGGAAGTCCAATAAAGTCGCCTGATGTTTTTCCGATCGCGCTTTGAACATTAAAGCGCGCAAGTCTCAATGCTCCACAGGCTAAAAACAAGAAACAAGCAATCCATCCGAAGCGTCCGAGTGAATTAAGGCCATATTGATACATTAGAAATGCAGGCGCGAGACCAAAAGAAACCAAATCGCACAACGAATCGTACTGCACGCCAAAATTGCTTGTACCCTTTGTCAGACGGGCCACTCGGCCATCTAATAAATCAAAGACAGCCGCCATCAGAACAGCCAACGCGGCAAGGGTGAACTTGCCATCTAGCGTTTTGACAATCGAATAAAAGCCAAAAAAAAGATTTCCCGTTGTTAACAAATTCGGAAGAATATAAACGGCACTTCCTAGTCTCTTTGGTTTAAGAACAATCGGTTTCATATTTTTCTCAACGTGCCCCCATATTTAAGGCCATAATACTATGCCCGTTTTTCTTCTGCGGTAGACTTTTTTAGAAATGTGGGCTGAGGTATCTCTTCACCAAATCGATCAGGCCACTGCTGAAGCGTCGTCAAAACCAAACCGTTCATAGCCAGTCGCATAACATCACTCATACTTTTAATGTGTAGGATTTTAGCTTTCTTTGCAAACTCAACCTGTAACCCAGGCCAAGGCGCTGTGTATACATCTGCAACCTCATCACTAAGCAGTGAGATTTCTATCGCACAAACGCTAGAACTCAGTTCTAGCGTTTGCAGATCACTGGTAACAGTCACTTTATAACCAGATGTTTTTGTTGCAGGCAAGTAAAGCACGAGTGATTTCTGTTGACTGGCATCACCCTCTTCAAAAAGTTCTTTTGCGGCACATTCTAACGCTGAAAGTCCCATTATTTTTAGCGGCCGATTCTTTCTTCCAATTCGTCCACTAAA
>CAILAO010000594.1 GCA_903832105.1 uncultured Pseudomonadota bacterium
GGATCTTCGTGATAATCCTGGCGGCCTTCTTGATCAAGGTGTTAAGGTTTGCGACCTTTTTATTGAAAGCGGCCTGATCGTATCGACTGTTGGGCGCGATCCGGATCGAATCGAACGTGAATTCGCGCATAAGCGTGGCACCCACATTGATTTTCCAATTGTCATCTTGGTTAATGGCGGGACTGCCAGTGCGGCTGAAATCGTAACCGGCGCACTTCAAGATCATGAACGCGCTCTCGTCATGGGGTCTCAGACGTTCGGCAAAGGATCCGTTCAAACATTGATCTCACTCCCCGATGGCTCTGGTCTCAAACTTACAGTCGCCCGTTATTACACGCCGAAGGATCGTTCCATTCAAGCCAAAGGAATCACCCCTGACATTCTCGTTCCAACTAAGGCACCCACTGGGAAAAAAGATGAAAACGGTGAAAGGGCGATGAAAAAAGAAGCCGATCTCGAAGGCCATATTAGCGCAGAGGATTTAAGTGACCTCTCAAAAAGTCAGCGCATCTTAAATTCTATGGCGGCGTGGCCTGAGCACCTGAAAGAAGACTACCAGCTCGTGACGGCGTTTAAATATCTCAAGAGCTGGTCAATCTTTCAAAGCAAAACTCCCGACAAGACTTCAGCGCCAACGGCAAAACCTGATGAGAAGTCAAAACCGGCACCCTCACCAGGTAAAACTGAAGGTTCTAAGAAGAAGGCTTCGTCAGATCTCGAACCGCCTATACCAGAGCAATCCTCCCAGAAGCAGTCAGTAAACGACGAATAATGAACGATACAACTGATAAAAGCCCTTCATTTTCTCCCGACAGTGAGATTATTTTTAAACTCGTTGGAGTTGATCGCCCTTACCAATACATCGGGCATGAAGAAAATACGCGCCGGAAAAGCCTCAACCAAGCCAGCGTCTCTTTCTGTCTCGCCTTCCCCGATTCGTACGAAGTTGGCATGTCTAATCTCGGCATGCAGATCCTTTATCATATCGTGAATTCTGAACCTCACTTCATGTGTGATCGTGTTTATGCTCCCATGCGGGATATGGCTGCTCTTCTAAAAAGGGAGCGTCGCCCGCTCGTCGCGCGTGAAAGTCAACGGAGTTTGAGAGATTTTGATCTTATAGGATTTTCGCTCCAATTCGAATTATTCTATACAAATGTTTTATATATGTTAGATCTCGCAGGCATTCCGAAACATTCCCATGCGCGTATTACTTCGGAAAGCGCTTGGCCTCTAATTTTCGCCGGGGGGCCCTGCACAGGAAATCCGGAACCAGTGGCTGACTTTTTTGATTTTTTCGTCGTTGGTGAAGGCGAGGACGTCATTCTTGAGATATGTAAAACGTTTGAACAATGTAAAGTCGGTAAATGTTCTAAACTGGAAACGCTCGAAGAACTCTCAAAAATCGAAGGCGTTTATGTTCCTTCACGTCCTCGTCACGTCACAAGACGAGTCGTCAAAAATCTTGATTTAATTTCTTATCCAACACAGTTGGTTTTACCGGGTATGATTCCGATTCATGATCGGCTATCTATCGAGATTCAGAGAGGCTGCGCACGTGGATGTCGCTTTTGTCAAGCAGGCTATATCTATCGTCCAAGGCGTGAACGCTCAGCAGAAAACCTTCTAAATATCATTGATCAAAGTGTTAAAGCGACTGGAGCTGAAGAGCTTAGTTTTCTCTCTCTCTCTTCAACAGACTATTCTGAAATCCACTCTTTATTGCTTGCAGCAACCTCAAAGTATAAAGGAAGCCATGTTAAAGTGACTCTTCCTTCTCTCAGA
>CAILAO010000595.1 GCA_903832105.1 uncultured Pseudomonadota bacterium
AAAATGTCAGGCGTAAACTGGGTTTGTTCAAGCGATGCTAATTCCGGTGGAACGGTGACAAACGTGGCGTCGGGAACGGGGCTTACCGGTGGACCTATCACTGGTACTGGCACTTTATCTCTTGCTACATCAGGTGTCACGGCTGGTACATACACCAAAGTCACGGTGGATACTTATGGTCGCGCCACGTCAGGCACAACGCTTGCGGCAGGCGATTTACCTAGCAGCGTTGACGCGAGCAAGATCGGCGGGGGAGGTGTGGACAATACAGAGTTTGGGTATCTTGATGGCGTAACATCAGCCATTCAAACCCAACTTAGTGGAAAAGTAGCGGGACCAGCTTCGGCCACCGACAATGCCATTGCCCGATTTGATGGTACTACAGGAAAACTTACGCAGAATTCGAGTGTTGTAATTGACGATTCGGGAAATGTTGGCCTTGGCACAAACAGCCCAACAAAGACGCTACATGTTAGTAGTGATTCTGCTTCGTTATACGCGGAAATTAAGTCTTCGCCCGCATACTTTATCGAGCTAAAACCACTTTGGAATTCAAACCAACGATTTCAACTTAATACTTCTGCGGGACCGATTTTAACGTACAAAGCTGAAGGTGAATTAATAGTCAATCAACCTATTGAGAGTGGAACGCACAGGGGAATTTCTTTCAGATATAATGATTCCCCAATGATGACGTTGCATGGAGTGACCGGTAATGTCGGCATTGGGACGATAGCACCAGCATATAAATTGGATGTGGCAGGAGATATGCGGTATTCGGGTAAAATAGTAAATAATGCTGGTATTAAAACATATTCTCGCACGTGCGGGCCATTCGGAGATAATGACTCTATAACTGAAATAATGAAGATTAGTAGGGATTCAAATAATTACTCTTCTCAAATTCCATATGAAGTTACTCTTTATAATGATTTTCCATACGGAAGCATTACTAAATGGATTGTCACTTATAACTATATCGATAGTGGAACCGTTTTAGCAACTGGCTCTAGCGGTACTATTCAAAGCAGACTTTATCTGGGTACAGAAGTGGTTGTAAGTGGAACAATTCGTTACAGACCAGTTTTTGTGGATATGTATAGGTGGGCTACTGGCCGTGTTGAAGTCAAATATTCTACAACAGAGGTTGATACGATTACTGGATCGGGACAAATAAAATTTACTGGCACTACGACTTATGGAACGGTGACCCTTCATAATGGAAATGTTAATCTTGCTTATCCATCGGGCAACGTCGGCATTGGAACAACGAGTCCTTTTGGAAGACTAACTGTTACCGGTGATGCAAATACGGCTTGGACCAATTCCGCTATTTCTATTTCAAACAGTGGTGGCGGAACCCAACGAAACTACGCTTTAAGCACCAGAAATGATGGAAAGTTTTATCTTTCGGATGAAACGGCAGGACAGGCAAGATTAGCTGTTGATACATCTGGCAACGTCGGCATTGGAACTTCAACACCCAGCGATAATCTCGATGTTAATGGCGGGGTTCGGGCCACTGGTTTCTCCACTTCGACAGCATGGACATCAGTTCCATCAAGTGGATCTTGGACGTCATATATGAATTGTAGAAAAATAGGCAGTTTTTTGCAGATTAAAGGCTACATATACACCGCCACAGGAACTTCCGGATGGCCTTTTGGATCCGTTGTGTTGCCTACGATTTGCAGGCCTACAGTTGATATCTACTATATTTCCGGCGTTTGTTGGGACTCTGTACCCGCAGTTTACTCTTGCATAGCAGCAATAAGCAGCAGCACGGGCTCCATCACGGTGTACTCGAACAGCGCTATCAAACATGTCGCTATCACTGGAAGCTACCCCGCAGAATAGAGCGGCAACGTCGGCATTGGAACTTCAACACCCAGCGATAATCTCGATGTTAATGGCGGGGTTCGGGCCACCGGTTTCTCCACTTCGACAGCATGGACATCAGTTCCGTCAAGTGGATCTTGGACGTCATATATGAATTGTAGAAAAATAGGCAGTTTTCCACAAATCAAAGGTTATTTAACAATTGCGGCACCTACGTCTGGATTCCCCATAAATACAGTGTCATTACCTGCAGCCTGTCGTTTCACAGGGGATCTACAATATATTTCCGGGGTTTGCTGGGATGCTGCTCCAGCAGCTTATGCATGCGTTGGGGCGATAAGCGGCACCACAGGCTTGATCACAGCATATTCAAATACTCCCATAAATCAGTTCGCGATAACCGGAAGCTATCCAGCAGATTAAGGTATCCCGAGGCCGCTACCGCGGCCTCGGGGATCTCGTCATTTCAATATGTTACGGCGAGATCCCTTCGCTGTCGCTCGGGATACGACTCTGCTGAAAACACTTTTTCAGCAGAGTCTAATTATCGAACGGAAAATTGGGGGTGCCCAAAGCCTCCAAAAAGTGTTAAGAGTAGGATATGATGGACGTTATTACAAAGCAAAGACCCGAATTAGATCCTGCCTTTTGCCCAGCGGTCCTATGGAATCGTCAATTTCACGCGGCCATTAAAAAGGCGAGGATCGGACGCCCGATAGCCATAAGCTTAGAAAAGGCGAGCGGAGCGAGAGCTGTTTTTAAAACAGAAATCTTCGATCAGCATGATAGCTATCAAGCCCTTAATAACAAATTTGTTGAACGCCTCATCAAGTTTCTTCTTTGGCAACGGGGCGGCCATAAAATTACGATCTTCGGCGCTTCAGATGTGGCAAATTATATTAGGGCTTGTTACAGCGCATCGGGTGCAAGACAGTTTGATCACCAGTTTTTGGGCGTCCAAATATTTGGGCATCCCATCGAAGTTTTTGCGGCTCCTTACGAAGAAGCTCCTGAAGAGCTTGATGCCTCCAGACCGCTCGGGAGGCATTGGGATGGATGCCGCGTCGGGTTTGATCTTGGTGGCAGCGATCGTAAATGCGCTGCTGTGAAAGATGGAGAGGTGGTTTTTACCGAAGAAGTAGACTGGAATCCCTACACAAATCCTGACCCGGAGTGGCACTTTCGGGAGATCAATGATTCTTTAAAACGCGCCGCTTCACACCTACCACGGGTTGATGCCATAGGAGGAAGCGCCGCGGGGGTTTATGTTGATAACGAAGTTCGCGGAGCCTCTCTTTTTCGTGGAATATCTAAAGACCTTTTTACTCAGAAGGTGCGTCCCCTCTTCAAACGTCTTAAAAAAGAGTGGGATAACTGCCCCTTTGAAATTATTAATGATGGTGAGGTCACGGCCCTTGCTGGATCCATGGCCCTCAAACAAAATTCTGTCCTAGGGCTTGCGATGGGAACGAGCCAAGCGGCAGGCTTTGTCGATCACGAGGGCTACATCAAAGACTGGCTGAATGAACTCGCATTTGCGCCGATCGATTACCGCGATGATGCACCGCGTGATGAATGGTCGGGTGACGTTGGGTGCGGTGTTCAATATTTTTCGCAGCAGTCCGTCGCAAGACTGGCCCCGAAAGCAGGAGTCAGTTTTTCGGAAGGGATAAAAGATGCGGAAAAGTTGCTCGAAGTCCAGAGTCTCATGGCGAAGCACGATCAAAAAGCAGAAAAGATCTTCAAGACAATAGGCTCTTATCTTGGGTATGCCGTGGCCCATTATGCGGATTTCTATAACGTGAAACATGTCCTTGTTTTAGGAAGAGTTATGACGGGTGGTGGTGGAGAACTTATTCTTGATATTGCACACCAAGTCTTAGAGAAGGAATTTCCCGCGCTCGCAAAAAATATCACGATCGTAACGATGGGTGAAAAAGATAAACGTCACGGACAGGCTGTAGCCGCTGCAAGCCTGCCAAAACTGAGATGAATCGAACCTTAAAAAGGAATCTACCGTGAAGCTAAAAAGTCCCTTAGCAGATATTTATGTTCCGGATGAAAGACCTCTTGAAGAGGCCTTAAAACGAACGACCCACCTTGCTGTCGGGGCGCATCAAGATGACATTGAAATCATGGCCTATCACGGAATCGCAACGTGTTATGGCGCCGGAGATCAATGGTTCTCCGGTATCACAGTAACAGATGGATCGGGCAGCCCCAGAACTGGAAAGTATAAAGATTGTAGCGATGAGGAAATGAAGGACATTCGTTTTCAGGAGCAAAAGAAGGCAGCTCTTGAGGGCAAATACTCGGTTCAGATTCAACTCAGATACGAAAGTAAAAAAGTGAAGGATTTGGCTTTTAAGGGTCTCGTGACGGATCTTTTCGAGATTTTTAAGGCCACAAAACCCAACGTCGTTTATCTTCACAATCCCGCAGATAAGCACCCGACACATGTTGCCCTTTGTATGCGTTCTATAGAAGCCCTACGCAAATTATCCATGGATGAAAGACCGAAGAAGGTTTATGGGTGCGAAGTCTGGCGAAGTCTTGACTGGCTTTCGGAGAAAAGTCTCGTCCCCCTTTCGTGCTCGGACCATCCCGAACTTGCTGAGGCGCTGGTTAAGTTATATGACTCTCAGATTGTTGGTGGGAAGCGGTACGACTTAGCGGTGACAGGACGTCGTTATGCTAATGCTACGTTTTTCGAAACACATCACATTGATCAAAGCAACGCATTGGCATTTGCGATGGATCTGATGCCTCTTATCAATGATCACACGGCTTCTGTCGAAGCCTATGTCATGCAACTCATCGATCATTTTAAGAACGATGCCAAATCAATGCTTCGCGGAGTATCCAAGAACTAACATGAGCCTACAACGCCTTTTTGAGGTACGTGCAGCACTGCGAAAAGCAATGATAGGGTTTTTCGAGGCCCGCGGCTATATCGAAATAGAAACCCCCATTCTCGTTACGTGTCCAGGAAGCGAGGTCCATCTTGACTACTTTTCGACAGAGTGGCTCGATAATCAGAAGAAAAAGCACACGTTGTTTTTGCGGTCGAGTCCTGAACTCCATATGAAGCGTGCACTATCTAGCGGATGTTCTAACATCTTTCAATTTGCAAAGAGTTTTCGCAATCATAGTGAGAACAATCAAGGCGAATTCAGCGCATGGCATCATCCGGAGTTTACAATGCTCGAATGGTATCGGACGCATATTAGCTTTAAAGAATTCATCGACGAGACTGAAGAGCTGTTACGAGAATCATCGCGTGAACTTGCGACATGGCTGAAAAAGTGCGGGCGCAAAGCCTCACTATTACCGTTTGAAAAACCTCTACAACGTATCACCGTAAAAGAGGCGTTTCAAGAATTTGCATCCATTGATTTAATAGATCAAGATCCCGAACTAGCAGGCAAGGCAATCGGCGTGAAAATTGCCTCGATAAAAAAGGATGATGACTTTGAAACAGCATTTTTTAAGATCGTCATTGAGAAAATTGAACCCGCCTTTGACAAGATTGGTACGGTCGTTTTACTCGATTATCCTCCCTCACAGGCGGCTCTCGCAAAAATCGAGAGTGGCGTGGCTAAAAGATTTGAAATCTATGTTGGCCGTATCGAACTCGTTTCTACGACAACCGTTAGTTCTAATTATAAATTCAAACTTGGTTTGGATTTAAATGGGGGTATTGAGCTTATTTATAAAGCAGATACTAGCGGTATTGCTGCCAGCGATATTTCTAGTAAGATGAATTCTCTTAAAGATTTGATCGAAAAGAGAGTAAACGTCTTTGGTGTATCTGAGCCGATAATTGCTGTAGAAAAAGTGGGTATTATAGGTAGTGACTCTTCCGAACAATTAATTGTAGATTTGCCTGGTCAGACAGATATTGCTGGGGCTATTGCTCAAGTGGGTAAGACCTATGTTTTGGAGTTTAAACTATTAAAGAAAGAATAT
>CAILAO010000596.1 GCA_903832105.1 uncultured Pseudomonadota bacterium
CCTTCCGGTGCGGGAGACATGTCGCAGGAGATGTATGACGTTAACCAAAACAGTATCGTCGACAATGCTGAGAAGCTTGGCGGCGAGTTGCCAAGCTTCTATCGAGACGCGGGCAATATAAATTCCGGGACATTAGCCGATGCGAGACTCTCGTCAAACGTTATGTCTGGAGTGAACGCTGCAAATAACGCCGCAAGCGCCAACACGCCATCTCGAATCGTGGTGCGCGATGGGTCAGGAAACTTCATTGCCGGCGCAATTACCGGGAATCTAGTTGGTAACGTCACAGGAAACGTTTCGGGGTCTTCTTCTTCTTTCACAGGATCTTTATCAGGAGCTATCACGGGAACCCAAGGTGCCACAGTTATTGCAACGGGCGCTGTCACCCCCTCAAAAATAGCGGCTTGCGCTAATGGCGAGATTCTTAAAATGTCAGGCGTGAACTGGACCTGTTCTGTTGACTCCAATGCGGGCGGAACCGTGACCTCTGTAGCGACGGGAACAGGCCTTACTGGAGGCCCAATCACAGGATCAGGGACAATCTCCGTAGCCGCCGGCGGCATCGGAGCCACTCAACTTGCCGATAGTGCCGTCACGGCCTCAAAAATCAGTAACGGTGCAGTGACAACTGAAAAACTTGCAGATGGTGGAGTCGCTCTCACAAAAATTGCCACATGCTCCAATGGAAAAGAGTTGAAGGTGGTTGGGGGCGTATGGACTTGTGTTTACGATGTCATCACTAAATCGATAACACTCAAGAAATGTAACGCGAATGTATGTCTTAACGCAGCGCCTTCTTTGAGCCACTGATTGTTTTTCGACCGGGGGATTGGACGTTTATGAAAACGAGGATTGTGACAGTAAAATTTGCACTGAAAGCGTTTCTCATTTTATTCACGCTTTTACTTTCATCAGGGGCTTTTGGGGTTCCCTACGAGCTTTATTACAGCGGCCGTTTGACGACGTTAGCAGGCGCTCCGCTTGAGGGGCCGATTAATATCGAAGTCAAATTTTTCCGTAGCGAGTCTGGCGCTGATGAGGTCGCTGTCACTGTGCCAGCATTCACCAATGTCTCGCTTGATGAAGGGACTTTTGCCCTCAGTATTCAGCTTACGCCTGCTCAATTTCACACTGTATTTCCCGATTCTTCATCTTCTCCCACATACATCCAGCTTAAAGACACGACTCATGATCAAATTTATCCAAGGCTAGTTTATTCGGTCGTTCCATACGCCATCAAGGTGCCTGTGGATAATTCCACTATAGGCTATAATTTCGATGGAAAACTAACTGTTTCAAATCTTGGCGGCGATGTGACGGGAGCGGGGGGAAGCACGCTTGTGACGAAAATTCAGGGAAACTCAATTTCAAACTCATCTCCAGCGAGTGGAGAAGTATTAAAATGGAACGGTTCAGCTTGGGCTCCTGCCTCCGCAGGAGGAGTGGGGACGGTGACGAGCGTGGCGTCGGGAACAGGGCTTGCTGGAGGACCCATCACTGGATCAGGAACGATCTCCATTGCGGCAGGAGGGATTAGCACAACAGAACTTGCGAGTAATGCCGTCACAACAGTCAAGATTACCGACGCCAACGTTACATCGGCAAAGATTGCAAACCTGGGAGTCGAAACCGCAAATATCAATACTGGCGCCGTGACCGCAGCTAAGATCGCCGCATGCTCCGACACGCAAATTCTACTCAATTTTGCGAACATGATTGACTTCGGTCACAAACAAAGTGGATCCGACTTTAAGAATATCTTGGGGGAAGTTCAACGTCGCAACGTCGCTACTCCCGTTTAATGATCCAATTCGCGAGCCAACGAATGTGGAAACCGTTCCGCTACTGATTTCAATCTTGCGAATTCTTTGGTTATTGCGGTCCGCTATATATAGATTACCACCGTCAACGGTAATCCCTTGGGGTGAGTCGAATTTGGCGTTGGTGCCAACACCATCCAGGAATCCCGCAGAGGAATTGCCAGCTAACGTCGTGACTGCTGCAGAGGCGATGACAATCTTGCGAATCAGATATGCTGGGCTTGGACTTAAATCGTTTTCAGTTACATATAAATTCGTTCCGTCACTGGTTATGCCGTATGGATACAAGAATGTAGCCGCGGTGCCCGTGTCATTTTCATTCCCTGGGCTACTAGAATTACCAGCTAACGTGCTGACTACGCAATCAGGCGAAAGCGCGATCTTTCTGATAAGATGATTGTTTTGATCTGCTACATAGAGATTTCCATTATCGAAGATGATGCCAACGGGTCCGCTGAATCGAGCCGTAGAACAGCTACCGTTGACTAAATCAGGACTCCCAGCATTGCCTGCGAGGGTTGATACGGTCGCGGAGGCTATCTCGATTTTTCTGATGGTAGAGTCGTTGAAATCAGTCACATAAAGATTGCTGCCGTCGCACGCTATTCCATAGGGGTAACTGAATCGCGCGGTATTGCCCACTCCATCGGTAGGTCCGCTTTCGCCTGGGATTCCAGCAAAAGTAGTAACTTCTCCGGTCGCGATAACGATTTTCCGAATCGTGTAACTACCGGAATCGACGACGTACAGATTTGTTCCGTCGCTCGTCATACTTAGCGTATTATAAAATCTTGCAGCTGGTCCTGTTCCATCTTGAGTTCCAGGTTCGCCTGCTGATCCAGCCAAAGTCGTAACCTCTGTGCTGGAGACATTAATCTTGCGGATTTTGTAGTTGGCGCCGTCCGCGACATATAAATATGAACCACTAAGCGCGATTCCGACGGGATAGCCGAAATTGGCTTCGGTGCCCGTGCCATCGGCGAATCCTGACGAAAAGGCCGCTCCTGCCACCGGTGTAACTGTCGTTGAGGAAATACCAATTTTGCGGATTACGAAATTGCCGGTGTCGGCAACAAAAATATCCGTGCCATCGGTAATAAGGTCCATTGGTATGAAGAAACGGGCGCTGGTGCCGGAACCATTAAGCCAACCAGACTCTGGAGGATTGAGACTCGAAGGGCTACCTGCAAGGGTTGAAACCAAAGCGGAACTAATCACGATCTTTCTTATCGCATGGTTGTTCATGTCTGCAACGAAAAGATTGGTTCCATCAGTGGTGATTCCAGTTGGGTTTGTAATTCGAGAGCACGGAGCAGAACCCGTCTAAAAATGTAACAACTCGGGTAACCGTTACTTACATTGTCCTATCCATCTAACGGAAAAGATCCGGTACGATAATCAGTTTTGACCCGTTTAAAGCATGCCAAAAAAAGAGCCATCTGTGTGTCAACACGATGGCTCTAAATTTTCTATCACGAATAAAATCTTAGTCGGTCGTTACTTCCGTGTACATCTCCGCAGGTGTATTAAATGGCAAGACTGATGTTACGGTGGGCTGATAACTTTCAATGGTGGTATGCGCCGTATAATTCGCCTCAATGACCGTGGCTTCTGAAATTGGCTTCAAGGTAACACTGCCGGCCGTCAACGTGTCATCGGTTTTGATGGCGCCGTTTGAATCGTCGACACAGGCGTTGTAGTCGCTTGCCGAGTAGTCGCTCCCTTCTTGTTTAAAGCTCAAGCTCACTGCAAGACCGGCATGTGTGCTATTCGTTTCGCCGCCAACCGCATAACGGAATAGCTTGTTTTGATTCATTGCACCAAAGTAAGAAAGCAGGTATCCCGTGTGGGCTTCGTCGTCGATAAAGATGCGATTCAAACCGTAACTCGATCCATCGAACGTGTGTGCGACTGATTCAAAACGAATCGTTTTTTGGGTGGGATTAATTTGAATCATTGACTTGCTGACCCGATCCGGGGTCCCTGGTTGAGGCTCAATCGCGGCCAGATTGAATGTTCCGTCCGTCGCAGTTTTGACATAAATAACCTGCCCTCCACCACCCCTTGAAGCAGCAACAATTTCATACTTCTTTTGAAAGACGCTGGTGTCCGTCAGGGTGGAAACAATGATGGTTGCCGAGTCAGTTCCTTCTTGCGGTCCGTCTTTATTTCCCGTGCAGTTTTCACTTACTTTAGACGATGCCAGGTCGAAAGTAAGATCATAAGTGCCATCCTCAGGCTGTCCCGTATCATCCATGGTCGTCATATACTGATTCAACACACAAAAGATAAACATATCGTTCTTGAACGAAGTAATGGGACCTAACCCCCCAAGGAGCGTATCGTCAAGAACGTAACCCATGTATTGCTTAACAGTGATAAGAGGATAAGTATCGTTGACTCTGACTGGGCTTGACACCAAACCCTCTGTCGTCCAAATGGCTTCAAGTCCTGTAGACGCAAAACCAGATCTGTATGCATTTCTACCAGTCAAAGAGAATCCCGAAGAATCAAGCTTTGGGGTTCCTGCCGATAAAGCCGTCTGCGCACGATTGAGGTTTGAAGTAACATCAGTTGGATTATCGGCCGGGGGGGTCTCTTCGTCATCTGTATTCGTATCCGTAGGCGTTTCAGTCGGTGCCGGCACGGGATCATCAGAATCACTCTTTTTGCCACAAGACATCATCAAGACAACGACTCCAAGCATCACTAAAAATTTCATTCGCATTTTGCATCTCCTCTACGATCAGATTAAAAAAATCGAACGTTAGTACGTCAGAAGATCATAACAAAATCCGCTGCAAAATTCCGGTTTCAACTTTGGAAATTTTTATTCAGTTTTTAAAGTTCCTGATAAACAATCTACATTTTTTCGTCATTTGCTCTTGTACCAAATTCATAAAAATCAATTAAAATCAAACTCACCATCAGAAAAAGTGCAAAATGCTTCACCCGAACTGAAGAAAAAATCAACTTCCATTAAAAAGCGCATTCAAAAGTCGGTAGATCTTGGTGTTGTGCTTATTCTTAAGGAAGAAGCCGCTGACGTTATCGAAATTACTGCTCACGCTTGTGACGAGGGGAAATCCGTAAAAGCTCCTCAAGGACCGAGCTTGAATGAAATTATGGCCACGTTGGAAGCTAAAAAAGGGGATATCTGTTGTTTTCAGATTTTTCGTGATATTGAAGATTTCAGTAGTAAATTCACACATCTTTTAGAGAACCCTCCCCGGTTTTTCAAACGACAAGGCTTCGAACGTACCGAGACTTTCAGTATGATAACTGGGAAGAACGAAAGGAGCTGATATGCCTCAAGAAAAACCGCTGGTCTTACTTGTTGACGATGAGAGAATGATTCTTGAAACGCTTAGTATAAAAATGGAGAATGACTATGAAATAGAGACAGCTCCGAATGGAGCTGTTGCGATTAAGTTGGTGGAAAATCATTCTTTTGCAGCTATTGTTTCGGATGTTCGTATGCCGGTAAAGTCCGGAGTTGATTTCTTAAAGTGGCTTTCTCAAAAAATGCCTGGACGTCACCCTCCGTTCATTTTTGTTTCAGGTTTTACTGACATTTCAACCGCCGTGGCTTTTGACATGGGTGCTTCGGCCATTTTATCAAAGCCTTTTGATTATGACGTATTGATTCAAACCGTCAGAAAAAGCCTTATGCCCGCAGCAGAAAAATGGAGCTATCAGGAGGACACCGTTGAGGATCTCGACTTGATCGAGGAACATGAAACTACAATGTGCGCGCAAATTAGGCTTGGTAGAGGGGGAATGTTTATTCCCATGCTCACCAAGTTCCCGCAAAGTTTCGAAAATGTGCGATTTTCAGTGACTATTCCGGACGAACATAAAACCTCCTTAGAGGGATATGGCCGGATTAGTTGGGTGCGGCGCGATTCGACTAACTTACAAGAATTGCCAGGTGTTGGAATCGAATTTATTGGGTTAAAAAGTGACGGAATCCAGTACATGCAACGTCTTTTAAGTGAAAGTTCAGTTCAACCGTACATTCCGAAATGAAGTTATTGATCCGAAAGACAAACTCGCCACCTTTTATTCTAAGATCGATTGGCGTCATCAGCCTAATTGTGCTGAGAAAATAGGATTAGGTTCGCGAAAATACAA
The DNA here is from genome assembly GCA_903832105.1 of uncultured Pseudomonadota bacterium. GTDB lineage: Bacteria > Bdellovibrionota_B > Oligoflexia > Oligoflexales > CAILAO01 > CAILAO01. The sequence goes on from CAILAO010000596.1 coordinate 5,955, forward strand.
TTTAAGTATTCTTGTTCAGACACAACTCAGCTGAACTCTGAGCTTTCGTGCCGTTGCGTGGTTTTTTTGATACCATAGTGTTAGGTACAGCGAAACAATTGGTATCAAAAAAAATGGGGGGACTATGACAACAAAAATTTGTTTGTTGTTTGCGGCGTTTCTTTTTTCAATGCCTTCTTGGGCTGAGGAAATCAGGGTCTCTTATACATTTCCTAGTGTCGTCACCGATGATTGTTACGATGGAACGGTTTGTCGTCCATGGCATGCCTCACTGGAAGTAAGGCGACTTCCGACATTCCCAGTTCTTCCGGTGCGTGTGGCTCGCATCTTGGTTCCCGTATCTGAGAATGTAGTTTCTTGGACGTTCATCCCAGGAAATGCTACTGAAATGTCATTTACCCCAGAAAACGCTGAATTGTTGAGACCAATCTCTAAGCCTTATAACACGCCGCGGCCACCAGCGCGCCAATATTTTGGGGAAGAATTTCCTTCCGACTGGGTTGGGGCTGGGGATACACTCAATTTTAGGGGCTATAAAATTTTACAGATTCCCCTGTATCCGTTTCGTATGAAAAGTGAAGGAACCGCTGTGTTTATCACAAGTGGCGAACTTGTAATTGAAACCGAACCTACGAATCGTAACGCTAAGGAGCTTTTTAGAAAACTTGCGAGAGATACTCGCGATGCCGGCATAATCACTGACTACAGAGAGCGTCCCAACGAAACGTATCCTGAAGGGGTGCCTGGATATTTAATAATTGGCCCTAAAACTCTTGTGGGAGAGCTTAATCAGTCAATTTTATCGCCGATTATCAACGAGAAAAAATCGCGTGGTCTCAATGTAGAAATTGCCAACCTCGAAACGATATCTCCCAAAAAAGATCCCAAACAAATTCGAGAATATATCAAGACTCGCTACAAAGCGGCCGGTATAGACTACGTATTGCTCGTGGGTGACAAAGATATGCTCCCCTGGAAGAAAGTTCAATCAGGCCTTCATGATGATGGAGATCCCGTGCCGACGGATCAGTATTACGCATGCTTAGATGGCGACTTTGGATCGCCGGAAGAATTTGATTGGTCATGCGAAGTGGCTGTGGGACGCGTGGGCGTAAACACGCCGGAGCAGCTTTCGGCGTGGGTTGATAAGCACATGCAATTGGTTCAAATCATTAAGGAGGGGCGTACCAAGCAAATATTCAATTTTGGCGAAGCGTTAGACGGGGGAACCTTTGGTGGAAGAAACCTCGATTGGCTCGAAACCGGCAATGGCGGAGAACCGAAACCACCAGCTACTGTGGGCTTCCCGTCATATACAAAATTCACGAAGCTTTATGACTCCCGTGACGGGGAAGTGAGTAGCGAACAATTCCTTAGCAAACTTAGTGCGGGTGATTTTCACGTGCTCAATCATCTTGGGCATGCAAATGCAACGTTCGTTTTCAAGTCCTTTATGTCGTCGCTGATGACGGACATGCCAAAAAGGCCCGCTTTTTACTACTCAGAAGGATGTTATGCCAACGACCCAGATGAGGACAATGCTACAATCACGCTCGTGCGACTTCCCAAACGCGGTCCTGCCGCTATGATCGCCAATACGCGCTATGGTTGGTACGAGCCTGGGGAGTCAGGCGAAGGAACATCGAGTGTCCTTCATCGCGTATTTTGGTCGATGCGGTTCAAAGCAGGCATTAAAAATCTTGGATTTATGAATCACAAAGCCAAAGAGATTATTATCGGCGTAACCAAAGATCCTACGATGGTATACACATTGCTGGAGTCAACGTTAATTGGGGATCCGGAGTTGAATCTGGGGATCTGATGCTATTCTAGGGGTGTACTCAATTTAAAATCGTAGACATCGACTTCTGCTTACTCTTGAGGCATAAACGTGATCTTTTCTCTGAAACCTTAGCTTTTTCGCCGAGATCTTCAGCTAATTCACGACAAAGTCAGCTGGCTAAGCTAAAGTATTCCGAGAGAGATCATGATTAGAGCGTGTACTAAATTGGC
>CAILAO010000597.1 GCA_903832105.1 uncultured Pseudomonadota bacterium
ATACACTGAGATCTTCTCTTGAAAGAGATGTCAAGTCAAATACATCTGTGAAGAGTGATTATTTTTTTCCACATGAGATGCTAACGCCCCGCTTCAGCGGCTTTGAAGGGGCGCGGCCACTGAAGCTTGGGGAATACCGACAAAGTTTCCCCGCGCCCCTTCAAAGTCCGCTGCAAGCGATTGTTCGGCATTTGCTCTCCTTTATTGATATGCTCTCTTGCCTTAAACCTCAATGATATTCTTGCGATCCGTCTTCTTCTCAAATATTTTTGTTAAATCAATACCGAAATATCGTAAGCACATTAATAGTAAGGTGGCGGCTCCTCCTTCATCTAAGTTTCCAACTAATGGAACATTGTCAGGAATTAATTCAATCACCCCAACTCCAATATTTAACAGGTATAATACCGCAATTATACCTAAACAGAAAACGAGAATACCTTTCACTGTTTTCCCTCCACATCAGAGGATATTTGTTGATTTATTAACTCATTCTCATCGGCGAAATAGACCATCTGGATATGAGGCTTAATTTCAGACTGTTTAAACTGAACTTTAATGAACCACGCTTCGAGAAACTGTCGAGTTTCATTTCTTGCAAGTTCCCGAACCAGCGGAATTTTCTCTTGTGCCATTCTTTTACTAATTTCTGTAATTTGTTGCTTGAGTTTTTCCTTTACTTCTTCTTCATTTCTCAAGACACTTCCTTCTTCTTTAATGATTTTCATGTTGGACTCATCGATTGCAGGCGTATTAGGCCTGAGCATAGGGGCAATCACGATGATACTTTGATCTTCATGATGCCATTGAAATTCCCATTTATCTTTTAGATCAAGATAAAAGGTATATTCTACAGGAGCTTGAATCTCTATTCGGACATCAGGTAACCCAATCCAATCCCACATAATATTTTTAGAATCAGTTCGAGAGAATGTATCAATTGATTGTAATGTCGCAACTTGCAAATAATTGACCCCTCGTATTTTTGTGACATAATCTCGAAACTCTGTCACAACTTTTCCCGAATTAAATCCTTTCGCAATATCCTCAATTATTTTTCCAGGAGTTCTCATACATTGGGTTGCAATATAGATGATGCCGCCAATAAGAATTGCGGTGACGCCAATTCTTGAAAAAGCTTTTGCCCATGTTGTCTTTACAATGATCGGAGATTCTTGTTTTTCCTGTTCCATAGTCTCAATATCCTCCATATTTAGATGGGAATCCTGTATTATACAGTCTCGTTGTCTTCTCGATTTATGGGTACATTTTTTACAAGGTTTATTGTTGTTTCAAGAAAAAGCAAGTAGCTATAAACTCCCGTATTGATTGCCCAGAGAATGACATTCCCATAGTTTATCCCCTTCCAAAGAAGCCAAGAACGAAAGGTAAACAACGGAACCCATAATGCTAAAGAGATACAGGCGACGATGACTGCAATGATTCCTTTGTTGAGCAACGTTCTTTTGATATTGACAACATTGGGAAAACTTTGGACAAGATGAGTCATCTCATGAATTTTTATAATTCCTGTCAGTAACGCGATAAGTCCTACCGCCGCAGTGATTGGAATGACCAAACTTTTCGGGAGAATTGATGTTATAAACCAAAAAATAACAAGACCTGCGATCATGATTTTAATAGAAATCGCCTTCATCTTCATATGAATTGATAAGTAAAACTCAAGTATTGATATTTTACTTTCAATCCCCTCCTCAGTTTATATTAACAGCCGAACGATCAGGTTCAGGTGCGCAAGGGGGCGCGGCCACTGAACTTGACGCTTGGCAACCCACTTCCCCCGCGCCCCCTTGCGTCACCTGCAACCTATTGTTAGCCCTGTTTGTGCTTATCGTTAATACAAGACTATTTGAGAATTGTTTTATAGCTACAAGGCAAAGTTGGCAAAAAATTGAGCGGTGAAATATATGCCAAAGACTCCATTTTATAACTGAGGTCATAGCTTGGCCATTCTTTACTATTGACCCCGTTTTTTAAACTGCCGGCGTACTTAGGCTGACCAGGAGCAAATGTCACTTTGACAATCCCTATTTCTCCATGTTTTAACGTGCCCGTATGCACTGCAACAAGCGCTAAGAGCGAATCCAACGTGTAAACATCTGTCCCCCAAATCTCTCTTCCATCGTCTCTCCCTGTCACTCTAAACAAGAGGGTATCTCCGGCTTTGAATTTGCTAAAACTTTTCAAGTTGCCGGGATCAGAGAAGACTGTCAGGTATACACCGGAACGTGCGCTCGTTAAGGCGTTGAATTTATCGCGTACCGCTAACGCACCGTTCAAGTCACCCGCCTTTGTCAAATTGGCTTGCAGAGCTTGGAGATCAGCGATTAATTTTTCCCAACGGAGATTCATCTCGGTCTCGGTTTTTTTCATGATTTCTGCTTCGAATGTCGCATACTCTTTGAGAACCGTTTCTACTGTTGGCAATGTTTGCGCTCCAGCAAAAGTGCTATTCAGAAGTAAACAAATACCCACTACAAACATTCCGTAAATTCGCATATTTTCCTTCATGTGTATTTCGGTACAGTCGTTGAGTAACATAAGAAGAAATACAAGTCTCTTTAATGTCCTCCTACATTACTGAACCTGTACCTTTGTCTGTGTATGTTGATGATCTTGAAAAAAATCTCTCAAAATTTGAAAATACTCCCCCTTGTTAACGTCACATTCAGAATTTTCAATGAGTATCAAAATGAGATCATAACTCCTCCTTTCTATGAGGTTACAGGGCTAACGATAGGCTTCGGTACTGAAGTTTCCCCGCGCCCCTTC
>CAILAO010000598.1 GCA_903832105.1 uncultured Pseudomonadota bacterium
CATAACAAATCCATCTCGGTGAAGATCAAAAGGTCTCGATGCTTCTTCGGGGCATTCATTGTTCGTACTCAGCGCTTTCATGGCAGCAAAACTGGCGATGCCAAGTGGGCTGATAGCAGATTCTGTTCCACCGGCAACCATCAAATCAGCCATCCCTTGTGTGATATATAAAAAAGCTTCACCGATCGCGTGGGTTCCGCTCGCACACGCGGTCGTTGTACACATATTGGGGCCTTTAAGTTTATAGTTCCGCGAGACGACGCCAGAAGCCATATTTGGGATTGTGTAGACAATAAAAAACGGCGAAATCTTCCGTGGACCTTGTTGCTGCAGAATCATCGTATTCTTCTCGATATCTTCAAGAGATCCAAGACCTGCACCGATCGCGCATCCGTAACGAAACTGGTCGTCCTTAGAATAGTCAAACCCTGCGTCGGTAATTGCTTCATGCGCCGCAGCAACCGCAAACTGAACGAACCGACTCGCTCGCCTTGCTTCTTTGGCATCAAGAAGATCTCCAATATCGAAATCCTTGACCTCAGCGGCAATTTGAACAGAATGCTCCGTTGGGTCAAAGGCTGTGATTTTTCGCACCGCTGATTCGCCTTTGAGGGCCGCCTTCCACGCATCGTGGACATCGTTACCTGTTGGCGCAATCATTCCCAATCCCGTTACTACAACACGTCTCATAGGTAGTTCCTTTTTATGAAAAACCTTGTCTCCTGGTCGCGGTATTATATGTTGTTTAAAAACAGGGGTTCAAGTACTTATTGCTTGGATCGACTCTTTACAATCATTCGGACTTCAGCGACAATGGCTCATTAAGCATAATGTGTTGTTTTTGTGCGTTTATTTACAGCTTTCTCGAGGAAAGGCGTCTTTATGATTCAAATCATTTTTCTTCTCTCTCTCATGGTTTTCACTGGTTTGGTGACACCTGCTTTTGCCCAAGACTCCTCAGAGGGGGGCGCAGACACTCCGGTCATGGCGCCAGCTCTGGAGCTTGAAGATCCGGGGCCCTCTCCTATTCTTGAACCTCAAGAACAGGAGGTAAAAGGCGGACTTTTTGGCCCCTTCCGCGTTGGACCGACCATCGCTATTGGATTCCCGCATCCTCTGACCTATGGCATCGACTTTACATGGAAAGATGAATTCGGCGCCGCCCTAACATTTGGAGACTTTTCTCTCCCAGAAATGTCCGGCGTCACGGTCAAAGTGTCAAACTGGGACTTGAGGGGACGTTGGTTCCCATGGCAAGATTCGTTCTTCCTCGGGGCAGCGTATGGTAGTCAGACAATAAGCGCGGTGGCAAAGAAAAACATTACCGCTGCGGGACAGACTGTTTCGACAAGACTTCGCCTAGATATCGATACCTCATACTTCACGCCCCATATTGGTTGGCTTGCGACTTGGGACGTTGGGTTTACTTTTGGTTTCGAGATCGGTTATCAAATGGCGCTGAGTTCGAACTCCAAAGATCTCAATGTTACCCCGGCTGATCCAACTGTTCTTGCAACTAACGAGTTCGCGAAACTTAATAAAGACGTTAAGGATGTGGGCGAAATGATCGGAAAGAAACCGGTCCCCTATCTAACTCTCGCAAAGTTGGGTTGGATGTTTTAACCGGGATTTTGCAATTAAGATCTACTGCGAAGCCCAAAAACACGTGGTTAGTCACCCCTGTACAAACAGTGGTTTTCATACTGCTCGGTGTTCCATAAGAACCACCGTTTTATCATCTTCAACCGCGATTTCATTCAACGCAGCGTTTCCTTTTTGACCTAGATTTTCCATAAGAGCAATCATCTCTTGCTTACTATGCCTGGATCCCTTGAAAAAGACCCCATCTGTACCAATCATAAGTGCAAATGAGGTTCCCGGATCCAAAAAACCGTTGCAGGATGTGAGTTGGATATCCTTCTCCATACCCAAAATCGGACCCACCGCATGTAAGACCTTTAAACTCTGGACGCTTGGTTCGCCTTGAAGAAGATAAGCCGGTGGATGCCCCGCAGACCAGAATGAATATTTAGTGCCGACAAAATGGAAAACGCCCAACGTAAGCGAATGTACTTGTTTTTGTCCTAGAAAGCACAGAGTTCTGTTTACATTCTTGATCCATTCTTCTGGCTTGAACCCGAGATCGTCGCTTCTCTCCGCCCACAAAGCCTGAACTGCATGGATGACCAGAGCTGCCTGTAGTCCTTTCCCCGTCGCATCTGCGACGACAATGACGATGCCACCATCTTTTGTAATTTTTAGTCCAATCCAGTCGCCGCCGACTTTTTCGTGCTTCTCCTGAAAACTTCGCACCGTCATAGCCCCCACATGTACAAATCCTGGCGGAGCAATGGAATCCTGAATCTCCCGTGCTAACTGCATCTCTCGCTCAAATTTGGCCCTTTCCGCGCGCGCTGACGTAAGTCTAGCATGGTATTCGGTAAGGCCCTGCCTGCCCACCCTCACCTCTTGCAAATAATGCATGAACAAAGCAAAAGACACGATCGTGCTATAGAGGAGGAACCATGAAAAATCGGCATTTATCATAGGGAACCAGGACCAAAACGTTGCAAAAATAAACATTAAAGCTAAAAGAGTCGCCAGTCTCGTTTTTACAGGAGCAAGAATAACTGAAAAAGTAGTCAAAGCGAC
>CAILAO010000599.1 GCA_903832105.1 uncultured Pseudomonadota bacterium
AAGCGTCTGCAGGGAATAGAGGGCAATATTCAGAAGTTCGCCAATTCCTGCAAACAGCTTGGCGGGACTATGCGTCAGGTCGGCCGTGAAATATCGCAGGTCGGCCAGAATCTCATTTTCATGGGTGGCGCGTTAACGGGCCCCTTGGCATTCGCATTCAAATCCGCAGAGAAGTATTCGCTATCCGTTTCCAACGAACTAAAGCGTCTTGATAACGCGTTCATCGGTTTAAGAGTGAGCATCGCCGAGGCATTGGTGCCGGTTGTGCATCAGGTGGCCAATGTATTCGGTAATTTGCTCAATATTTGGAACAGTTTGTCGCCAGCGACTCAGGGTTTGATTATTCAGTCGATCGCGATTAGCGGAATATTTTTAATGCTCGGCGGAATCGTATTGTCTTTGGTTGGCAGGTTCACGAGGCTTGGTGGAATTATTATCGATTTGGTGGCTAAGTTTGCGTTATTTGCCTTGGCAAATCCATGGCTTGTGGGGATCGCGGTTGTCGTTGCCGGGCTTATTGTCGTCTTTCTTAAATTCAGAGACGTTGCCGTGCCGGTCTTGAACGCGATCGAGATTGCTTGTCAGATGGTATATATCGGTTTTGTGAAACTGATCAAGTACCTTTTGATCGGCTTCGACAATCTGGCTCTTGGCTTAGAGAAATTCTACGAGGTCTTGGGCAAGATCCCGGGGAAGTTAGGCGAGCCGTATCGCGAAGCCTCGCAACATATCAAAACATTTCGGGACAATCTTCAGGGTCTTATTAAAGCTTCTGATATGGAGATGGATAGAGTCGGCAACAAGATATCAAACGTCTTGGTTACCGGCGAAGGCAGTTTAGTCAAAGGATACGACAAGGCAAAGAATGCGATTGCTGGATTTGTGGATGCGCTTAAAAACCTAGGCACGGATATCAAGATCGAAGAAGTAGCGCAGAAGTTTGACGCGATTCAGTCAATGGCCGAGGGGACAGCAAGATCGCTGGGGGCGGTGTTTAAACACTTCTTTAGCGATGCTTTTAAAGGCCAGATCGATGATGTCAGAGATTATTTTGCTGAACTGGGCAATATGATGTTGGAAGTCTTGGCAGAAGTTTTTGCCAAGATGATCCTTGTCAAAACCATAGGTTCGATTTTCCCGGGCATGATCCCGTTCTTTCATCAGGGTGGGATGGTGTATCACTCTGGCGGGGAGGTTTCACCCATAAGAGCGCATGCTGGCCTTGCGATTGATGAGGTGCCGATTGTTGCGCAGACAGGCGAAGGGGTTTTATCCAGACGCGGCATGCGCGCGTTAGGCGGATCAGACAATTTGAAATCCCTAAACGAAGGAAAGTCCGCAAAGGGGAACGTAACCATAAATGTGAATCAGGTCATACAGGCGTGGGACGCCCAAGATGTTTGGCGTAACCGCAAGATGTTATCAAATGCTATTGCCGAGGATATTTATAACAACGGCAAGATACGTTCGGTAATCAGGAGTTACACATGAGCGATTTCACATATCTGCCGGATTTTCTCATTGATGAGGCAGTGGAATATAAGACGCTTGTTTCGGAGTTTGAGAACGGCGCGGAGCAGAGACGCCGCAAATGGGCGAATCCACAGCGCAAATGGACACTTCGGTTTAATAACAGAACGCATGCGGAGATGGCGGATGTTTCAGATTTCTTTAAAAGCAAATTCGGATCATTTATGGCGTTTACATGGACGAACCCTAACGATTCAACAGAATATATTGTTCGGTTTGTTGAGGACAGTTTTCAGTTTAGCCGCAAGGCATACGCAGTGTATGACTTTGAATTTGAATTTATCGAGGTGAAATAATGCCGCGCGAAGTCGACAGCACATTTAAATCAGAGAAGGCGAAGCGGGAAAATACGCCTATCTTTTTGTATACGCTTGAAAAATATGACGGCATAAACGATTTGTACCTTGCTGGCATTGATGAGGACGTGGTTTATAACGGTATTACTTACTCAAAGTTTCCTATAACCCATGAGTTTGTCGGCGAGAACAATCAGGGCGCAATTGATCAAGTAAAGGTGCGGCTTGCTAATGTTTCAAGGCTCATTCAGCTCTATTTAGAGCAGTTTGATTTTAGAGGAAGGCGTGTCACTATCCGTATGGTCTGGTTGAATCAGTTATCGGATCCGGATGCTTTCATGGACGACATCTTCTATATCGATAGTTATACCGCTGATCAGAATAACGTGGAGTTTACGCTCACGGGAAAGTTTGATGTTTTGGG
>CAILAO010000600.1 GCA_903832105.1 uncultured Pseudomonadota bacterium
CCTACGCATCAAACATATCGTCACCGATATATCTGCAAGACTAAGTACCAAGCCCGTTGTTAATGGCTACTTGGGTAGGATTCACACCTACTTGATCATATATTTACACGACCTTGCCAGGTCGCAACCCGTGCTCCGAATTCCGGAAAAAAACTCCAATTTTCCAAAAGAGGTCCACCAAAATAACTGCAAAGTTAATAATACCGAGGTTTGGGATTAGTGAGGTGTCCCCTTTTCTTCTCTTTTTTCCCCTTTTCTTTCCTTTTCTTTCGCAATAAAAATCGATAGGGTTTTAGGCGCTATCTCTAATGACTTTGACTTGTACTTTTCAAAACTCTCTGAACCACTCGATCCCCGAATGTGCAAAGATTCTTTAGATTTGCGATGAGAATATAATTAGGTGACTCGTCCCCCTTACCCAAATCACTCACAAGTCCTATAAAATCTTGCTTTCGAGGTTCGCGGCAAAGATTTTTCGGATATCCCTCACTATCAACATCAGTTAATTCCTGCGAAGTTGCAAAAAATAATCTCCGGCTTGTATGGACGATGCTGTAGCCTTCCCCTAAGTTTCGAACCATTTCATCTTTCAAAAAGGAAGCTTTTGAAGAATCGTGTGCCGATTTTTGACTCTTGAAAAACGCAATACCCACATAGGGAGTCACAGATTTTTCGACACTATCAACCAAATAATAAAGACTAAATCCGGAAAAATACTTTCCACCCTGCCCACTAAAAACACATGGCGCTGTTGTGAAATAGAGATCATCGACCGATGAGAGGTTCTGTTTTGCATCATTTTTATAAAATTTCCCGATTGACGAAACCATATAACTTTCCCGGCCGGCCTCGACCTGAACCGATCCCGAAAGGTCTCTAACCGATCTCTCAAATTCATCATATTTGGCTTGATCAAGAAAAACCTTCGGGTCATTTGAAAAGAGAAAATACTCGCCTAGTCCAGGGTCTTTTGCCGCGCTCCGTGGCCGTGCACACTTAAAATTAGGAATAGAAGAGAGCTTTTGAACAGGTATGGTTCGATTCATATCAATGCCAGCAAAAAAGAGCTGCTCGCGATCGATAAAAAAAGGAAACGTTTGCTCAGGATCAAAAATACCTGCATTCAAATAAGGCCCGCACAACTCCAAACCATTTTCCATTGCTCGTTTGTCACCTACTGCTTTTTCGACAACTTCTTTCTTGCATTTTTTATAAAGTGCAATCCCGGAAAACTTCCGATCGCAAGTTTTGAGTTCCTTTTCAAATCGTTCTTTACTAAGTCTCTTTCCTTTTACCTTTCCAACCAGGCCTTCCCGACATTTTCGATAATCTTCATTTGACTGTTGAATCACCGTTAGTTGCATGGGTAACAAGCTTGTTGAAGGTGTTGTCTGAGCGTTTCCATGTTCGCCAAAAAAGCAACAAAAAGAAGAAAATACCAGAGCAAAATTGACCAAACAACGGTGCATGATAAGTCTCATTTATTCACCCTTACAGATTTTTTTAAGCTCTGCGTTATCGTAACTCTCAATATCACCTGATGCGGAGGTTAATCCATCGCCCGTAACAATGGACCACGAACGATCAATCAGAAGAAATGTCGGAACTGACTGCATATTAAATTTAAGCGCCTCAGCAACCTGATCATACTCCATCGCTAGTGGATTAAAAGAATGCTTTGCCACAAAAGAATTTTCACCCACAATCTCGATCCAAGATGGAAGACCGGATGTTGGGGTAATTGTGATCATTTTGCAGAGTCCTTTTTCAATGACCTCTTGAAATACCGCATCCACGTTCATGCGTTCCGCCGAATCCATACACCCTCCACACCCTGCTCTGGAGAAATCAACTAACAAGAATTTTTTCTGATGATACGCCCCTAACGTTGTCTGCTCACCTTTGTAGTTTGCAATTTCGATGTCCGCAGGTGCTTCTTCTTGAATCGACGCAAGCCGCGATTCTTCAAACGAGTTGCCGCAGTATGTAAAAGTCAACGCAACAATAGCCATTAAGAATAGACGGAATAAACACTTCCCTAATCTCACGAGAGGCTCCTTTCACTTTAAATAAACAAACTTCTTCTTAATAATATAAAGTATTTATACTGCTTTTGGAATATCACTTTAGGAGGAACCTTTTTTTGAACCTTCGTAGAGACTGAAAAGCAGTAACTTAACGCGTATGCTCCCGTTAAGAAGGGATATTTTTTTCTCCGGCCGTAAGCCGATAAATTTATAGGGAGCATCTTCTGAGATCAACAAGGCCGCTCTCCACCCAAAAAAACTTCTCTTTAACGTATTACCGACCTCTCGGTAAAGATCCTTAAGTTCTTGCTCTTTATTTTTATTAAGCCTCTCCCCATAAGGAAGGTTAGCGATGAGAATCCCCTTAAATCCGCCAGACGTATTCGCAGCCGCAGTTTTTGAACGGTTCATAACATCTTCAACTTCAGCCCTTGTAATCACTAGAAAAGATCGAACGTCAAAATGCATATACTTTTCGACGCGAGCACGTAATGCGTTCTTACGCGCAAGCTCCACATAAGTCGGGTTTATATCCGATGCTACGATTGGGGCGATTAATGTTTCTTTACGCTCCTCTCTTGCTTCATCCTGAATCTCACGCCAAAGAGCCCTATTAAATCCCAGAAGCCACTCAAAACCAAAGTCGCCCTTTTTCCTGTGGATCTGAGAAGCCTTTTGTAGGGCAATCATGGCCCCTTCAATCGCAATCGTGCCACTACCACACATGGGATCCCAAAGACACTCAGAACCGTCATAACCAGCCATCAACAAGATCGACGCGGCAAGAGTTTCCTTAAGGGGAGCTGGATGACCGTCTAAACGATATCCCCTTTTATGCATGGATTTTCCCGATGTTTCGAGGCTGATGACGCACGATCCACCTTGAAGAAAAGCCACAACAACGACTTGAGGATCCTTGAGGTCAATACGTGGAAGGGCACGATTTTCACGTTCGAATGCCTTGTAAATACCTTCTTTGACCTTTTTACTGACATCGTTTGACTTCATGCCATCAGTACCGCGATCTGCAACAACACCTTCAACGACAAAGCTAACATCAGAACTAAAAAACTCCGGCCAATGAATACGACGGCTTTGGTCATACAACATTTCTTTCGAGGCGGCTGGAACGTTTTTTACAATTCTCAAAAGACGACTCGCAGTTCTAAGTTTCAGATGGACTTGATAGAAAAGCGGTTCAGAAACCTCAAAAAAAACAGCTTTATACTTAGGCGTGATCTTTTTGACACCTAAAATTTCCAGCTCTTTGATTAAGACATCCTTGGTTTCTTCGGGACATGTAGCAATCAGTTCAAACATATTCAAAATGAAATTTCGTCGACAACTGGAGGCGTCGGCGCTCCGTTATCTCCATAACCAAACGTTTTAATATTAACTCCGCCTTCATTAGTCACGCGAATAAGTGTTACAGTACGAGCATCCTTCACCGTTTTCTGTGCATATGGGTTATATTCAGGATAGATTTTCCAC
>CAILAO010000601.1 GCA_903832105.1 uncultured Pseudomonadota bacterium
AACACGCTGAACAATTTGGAAGCAGCAAAAATCGTCAACCAGCTAAACGCGGGAAAAACCAATTATGTCTATTGACACTACAGATATAGCCAGCCATTTTGTTGCTGTTTAGGGCAAAACTTTTTAAGCCGCTTAGCGTTGCCGCATCAGGTCTCAAATCGAATTTTACAGCTTGATCATAATCAAAGGGCGCTTCAGTAATGCAGTTATTCCACAAAAACAGATTCTCGATCAGCTCGTTTCTAAAGGTTTCACGATCAATCTTCAAAACGGAAGGCTTTCCGTTAAATGAATCAAATAAACCCGCAAATAAATCGCGTGATTCGTCTTTTTGAATTGCGTTTGCATTTTCAATCAATTGGTTCAATCCTTCAACGCCTAAACTTCGAAGTAATTGAGTTTTGGCAAATGTGCTTGAGCTAATAGATAGAAGATCAAAAGCCCACAGCTTCATAATTAATTCCTTCAATTCAACAAATTTAGACTCCTGTTCTGATGAAAAAAGTAGTCTGCCCTGGGGAGACCTTGCGTTTGGCCAAGCCATGAAATAAAAGATAAATCTGTAAATTGTCTTGGCAACCAAAGATTGATTATTGTTTCTATATTCAGCTATGTACCAAGTTTAATTGAATATTAGATAGTTTAATTGTCTGTACATGTTGTCAAATAGTGGAAAATGGTGACGATTTAACAAATATCATATTGAAATATCGTACTAATATCTAAATATGAGTTTCTTTATATGGGCCAGTTTATCCATTATTGTTGCTGAGGCGCAGAAGAATGTGAGACACGGTTAATTTTGAGGAGTTTCATCTGATGAGGTTATGGTCCCTTCACCCGCAATGCTTAGACGCGAAAGGTCTTGTGGCTCTGTGGCGCGAAGCTCTTCTTGCTCAAAAGGTGCTCCAAAATGCCACAAATGCTTACACCAACCATCCGCAGCTCATACGGTTCAAAAGCCAATCAAATCCGCTCGAACTGATCGGAGCCTATCTTGCGGTGGTAGCTGCCGAGGCCAAACGTCGGGGTTACCATTTCGACGCTTCGAAAATAGAGATGCCAGTCGTCATAAGGAAACAAATCCCGGTCACCGACAAACAGATCGCGTTTGAATCCTTGCATCTTCGAAGAAAACTCAAGACAAGGGCTAGACCAGATAACAGATATCCCTCAAAGAAAAACCTCATGAAAGTTCATCCACTATTTGAGGTCATCCCAGGAAGGATTGAGGCTTGGGAGAAGGTCAAATGACCCCTCCCTGGGTCTTTTCGGTTTATTTGCAGACCAATTGCGGCTTAGTGTGTAATTTTAGGAATCACAGGCTATTTTTAACCTTTTGGAATAACTTTAGTTTCAGATGAAAGACCGGCTAAAAAAGTGAAGTATTCGTAACCCATCATAATGATAGTGAATTAGGTGCTGTTAGGAAATTCCCGTCACCGTTATTGGGACTCGACTCGAAAAATCAAAAGAGTGATGATCATAACCCCTCTATTATAAAGATAAATACAGCGCCAAGGAACTTCAGTTAAAGTTTTAAAGAAATCCTCCTATCATACAAATAATAGGCATTAAAGGGGGAGACTATGAATACTTTCTATAAAAGTTTAGCGATAACATTTTTATTCATTGGTGCTACCGGACTAGCGCCTTTTCTCACGCTGAGGAATATAACCTGTCTTACGGAGCACGCCTTACCGAAGCACGCGGAGCGCCAATTCTCGGTCAAGATGGAAAACTTGATCTTGAAG
>CAILAO010000602.1 GCA_903832105.1 uncultured Pseudomonadota bacterium
GAACAAACCTTCTGCTGATCGAGAATGAGGGGCATGTATTCAAAGACCCGTTCAATCGCCTGGGTCATGGGAATTTCAAGTGCCCACGCTATCCGTCTCAAGGTGCAGGACGACTGCAAACTCAATTCTGGCGTGTATGCCATTGGTGTCACCTCCTTTGGGTGGGGAAATAAAACTTTCGCGGGCGGAAAAAAGTAGCTTATAAATGGTGCTGTGGAAGGAATTGTGGGGGCTATGAAGGATGCCAATATTGTTGAAAATGGTATTGATTGATTCAGGTTATTTCGTCGTAGAACCGCCTGATAATGCCTTCATCAGCAAATGAAAAATATTTCTCATTCTCCGTATTGATGATTAAATGCTCATGTACCTGAATATCCACGATGTTTGCTGCCATGATGATTTTCCTGGTAATATTTAAGTCGTCGGTAGAGGGATTCAAATCGCCTGATGGGTGATTATGGCAGAGTATCATTGCCGCAGCGTTGGCGAGGATAGCGGGTTTTAGGACCTCTCGGGGATGAACGAGTGTGGAGGAGAGGATTCCCATACTGACGACATTTAGCCCTATCAAGTCATTTTTGGCATTCAGCATGGCGACGACGAAAGATTCCCTGTCCGGCTGTGAACGGGTAAGGATAAGTTTCTGGATCACAGCATGAGCCTTTTGGGAGCTGCTGATGCATGCTTTCCCGAAGGTAACCGTTGCATCTTTGACCAGGCATACCCGATATACAGAAACGCTGGCGAATTGGTCTGTCGGAGTGCTGAAAAGTCCTTGTTGTGAAGTGCGAATTGATGTTTTCATAAATGTACCTCCTTAAAAACGCAAAAAAGGCAGCCACCAGCGAAAATGCCGGCAACTGCCCTCTCTTGCTTGTTGTGAAAATGATGATGTATTTTACTTCCAGCACCTCAACGAGAACTGCTGGTAATACAGGTGCTCATGGTACAGTTTCTTGGTGTCGGTAATTTCAGTCTGCCATCCCTTCTGTTTCAGGAATGTTTCAAGGCGGAAAATGGCATCTTCGTAATGGTCGTGCCCGTTGATGTGCTGGAGATTTTCGACCAGGTGGACGTTTTCGATGTTCCTCCAGCGGTCACCGTTATGGATATGGGGAATGTTCCAGGTGGTCGGGTATCCTCTTGCCACGGTTTGACGCAATTCAATTATCTTGCTCATGAATGTACCTCCTTAAAACGCAAGAAGGCGCTCTGCCAAAATGACAGACCGCCCTCGGTTAATGAAATGGATACCCGACCCGATGAAGGAACGGGTATCCTGTGATTTCGTACTTTAATCTTTTGCTTTTAATGTATGTTCGGATTAAAACATGCTGTATATTTTGATAATTTGGAGGGGGGGGAGTGCCAGGGTGATTTTGTTCCAACGTCAATGGTATTTAATTTCAGCAATTTGAGTAATAAATCTGGACAAACACCCAGCAATGGTGTATAGGGGTGACTCACTATTTCAATACACTTTATCCGGAGCGACTGTCGTGAACCTCAAGGAAGTCATTGTTCGACCCGTTCATAAGCTTGAAGAGAAGCGCTACCAGTATCTCATGGAGGCATATCATTATCTGGGTTCTATGCCAAAGATTAGCGAAACTCTTTGGTATATTGCCACCTTGTGTAATGAATGGGTGGCTCTTATTAGCTTTTCTGCTGCCGCCTGGAAGTGTAAGGTTCGGGATTGCTGGATTGGCTGGGACTTTCGCCACCAGTATGATCGTCTAAAGCTTTTGACCAATAACAGCCGTTTTCTGATTCTACCAAACTGGCATTACCCGAATTTAGCCTTCCGTATTTTGTCATTGTGTCACAAAAGGCTTTGCAGGGATTGGCAGGAGCGCTTTGGACACCCGGTGCTGCTGATAGAGACATTCGTAGATCCGAAGTATTTCCAGGGTACCGTTTATCGAGCTTCTAACTGGGTGTATGTGGGTGACACCAAAGGCTTCCGCCGGACCCGGCAAGGCTATAGTCTAACAGCACAGTCGCCCAAAATGGTATTTGTAAAGCCTATACGAACCGACGCACGGACGCTACTATCCCAACCAATTCTTCAACCCCCCTATCGTACTGGAGGACACAAAATCATGTTGAACGCCAAACAAATGCAAGCATTACCGGACTTCTTTCGTCAAATCCCTGATCCCCGTCGGGGTGAAGGAAAACGACATTCACTTGCGACTGTATTAGGCATAGTGGCTGGGGCAGTCCTCTGTGGAATGCGAGGATACCAGGCCATATCTGATTGGGCGCAAAGCCTCGGTCCCAAAGCACGGGAGCGTTTCAATTGCCGTCGTGAAAACGGCCGCTATGTTGTCCCCAGTAATTACGTTATCCGCAATGTGCTTATCCGTGTTGATCCTGCAGATTTGGACCGCTCCCTGCAACGCTGGAACGAAACATATGGCAAGCAGGACCAATCTCTGGCTATAGATGGCAAGACCATGTGCAACGCTATCGACGAGCAAGGCCACCAAATTCACATTATGAGCGCTGTAGGACATCAGACAAAGGCCTGCCACACCCAAAAAAAAGTCGGTTCTCTGCCTGTAGAAGGCAATGATGAACTCAAGCGTACCAACGAAATTAAGATAGCTATCCCACTGCTTGACGCCATCGACATTGAGGGCAAGGATATTACTGCTGATGCCTTGTTAACGCAGCGGAAGTTGGCCGACTACGTGGTTACTCGAAAAGCGCACTACCACTTCACCGCTAAGGGAAATCAGAGTACACTCCTTCATGATATCTCCTTATACTTCGAGGATCGCAAATTGCCCGATTTCATTGTTTGTGACCCACCGGACCACGGCCGGATTGAAACTCGTAAAATATGGATTACCACCGAACTCAATAGCTACCTCAACTTCCCGCATGTTGGGCAGGCTTTTGCCATTGAACGAGAGTCCATAGAGAAAAAAACCGGCAAGTACTCTAAAGATGTCGCTTATGGTATCACCAGCCGAACGCCGGAGCAAGCCGATGCTCAGCGTGTTCTGGAAACCAACCGTGGCCATTGGAGTATCGAGAATAGTTGCCACTACATCATCGATTGGAACTACGATGAAGACCGCAGCCGGATAAGCAAAGGTTACGGTCCTGAAAACATGACTCGATTCCGGCGCTTTGCCATCGGTATCATCAAATCAAAAGAAGTACGCTGCGTCGCTCAGAAAATGCGAGAACTTATGCTCAACACTCGAATGGTCTTTGACTACTTGCGGATGACTAAAAATTCATGTGCCGGTAGTGCCTGTGCTGCTTAATAGCATAGAACAAATTTACCGTGGGGGGAGTGCCCTTTTTTCAAAAGGGATAGTTGATACATCTCGCAGTGGCCTAAACGATGATCACGACCATCAATAAATAATTGTGAAAGGAATAATTGATGAGCCTAACAAAGGACAGGTATGATGTAGGTGATAGAATAATTGCAAGAAGACCGGGATATGCAATGAATTATTTTGGAACTGTTACAAATGTGTTAGTGAGAGGTGGTTACACCATTCGCTATGATAATGGGAATAGATTGCCTACGAATCATGATCAAATATTAGGTTTAACATATCAATCGAGAAATAATTGGCCGAACGCAGTACAGGATCAGAATGTACCAATGTATTTACCTCAAAGAGTATCGCCTGAATCCATTGAAACCATTAAGAGATATGCTGGTAATCCAGTTACAAAGACTGAGTATTTGGTAAATGATAGAGTAATTGTAAGATATGAGGACACTATAGATGATAGGAACTACACTGGGACTGTTATAGAAGGGTTAATGAATGGGTTTTACATAATTAAATATGCTGATGGGTCTGCATGCCCTTGTGAACACATTCAAATATTAGGTTTAACAGAGGAATCAAGTGTTTCTGTTCCCTTGACAACATCAAAAGCTCTCTTAATAATTAAGCGGCTGTCATACCCTCTAAGATTATGAAAAACTACTGGTAAATATCTATTAGAATAATA
>CAILAO010000603.1 GCA_903832105.1 uncultured Pseudomonadota bacterium
AGTCACCACCTGACCGACCGAATTGGCACAAAGACTAATCGACTGAAGCTTTGTGATTTCGTTCGCAACATCTGCAGGGACATTGCGATACTCAAAATACCCACCACGATGACCGCACTCTCCAATAAATCCCTTGGAACAAGAGTGAAAACTAAAGAGAGATATATCCTTGCATTTAAGGTCTTCAAGAACTTTTGCGAAAGAGATAAATCGATCACCAGGATTATAAATGTTATCCTGATAAACTTCATCCGCAAGGATTGACAGCTTATGGCGTCTTGCAAACTCAATCACCATTTTGACATTTTCATGGTCAAGAACCGCCCCTGTTGGATTTCCAGGGTTGATAACGACGATAGCTCGAACCTCTGTACCCCTGGCTTTAGCCTCTTTTAGAGAGCGTTCCAGCATCGGTTTGCTTAGTTGCCAACCAGCATCTTCTTGCAGGTAGTAAGGAACCTGACGCCCTCCAAGCAGGGTGATCGTCGCGGAATAAAGAGGGTATTGAGGGATAGGAATCATCACGCCAACCTTCGCGCTTGAAATGATCATGCGAAGAACCGTTTGAACTCCTTTGCTAGCGCCATCAGTCAAGCAAATCGCCTCTGGATCGACAGAATAACCATCTCTTTCAGCAATATAATTCGCCACGGCTTTTCTTACAAAAAGCATACCCTTACTTTCAGTATAAGCACCGAGACCGAATTTGCTTTCCTTAAGAATGAATTGTGCCGTCTCGATCACGTCCGAAGGGAACATCTTCTTGACCTGATCGGCCCATTGACTCATCAAATTTGGGGCCTCAACAAGCGCAAGAACTTGCCTGATCCAACTTAAAGGCTTCTGACCCAATGCCTGAGGGTTCCCTATGTTGCAATAAATAATATCACGACCGGTTCGTTCAAGCTCCACGGCACGCGCGACAATCGGACCACGGACAGCATACTCAGCTTTTTTTACGACTTTACTTACTTCTTTAATTTGGATCGTCATAGGGCACCTACTGCTAGATTTTTAGTGGGTGATACATAAAACTGGAAGACCTATTCGCTGGTAAAAGTGACATAAGTATCCGATATAACAAAGATTGAAACGTTCGTCTATGTATACTAAATAAATAGTAACACCCACGAACGTCTCTAGAATTAAGCTGCTACATTTAGATGGAAACGCCTAAATAAAAGCGGAGCAATTGATAGTTATGCGTCTTAGCTAGGTTATCCCAATCATCTTGCGCTTCTTTCTTTTCGCTCTCCTTTGCGCCGGCAGGCATATCAATATCGTCGCTAATTTTTGCGATTGGAAGAAAAGCACCAATCCAATCACAACCTAATGTAAAGGTGTCCCATTGCCACCGATTTCCGATCGCCAACTCAACCCCAATGCTCGTCGTGGATGAACTTGCTTTTAAATCGGATGCGCCGGTCGCAATGGATTCGAGATCGAAACCAGCTCCGAGTTTACGCATGGCAAAACCCGTATTGGTATAGAAACTATTACCCCAAAACTTCTTTAGATGCAGGGCGGTATAATCAGAAAATATGTTGAAGATCAAAAAATCTGTTTTGCCGTGTGCATAACTTGCTTCCATGATCATGTCGGAGGAGAGATAAGCTCCAGCGGCTAAGCCGTATGAGGCAATCGGAGCCACCGAAAATCCGATTGGTTCGAATACGAGTGACCATTCTTTGCCTTCCCTCAGGGCTTCACTGCTATCATTAAAAACAACTTCATCTCTTGATACGATCACTTTTCCTGTAGCCGTACGCTTCTCACTCGAAGCCAACCTTTTTGATGTCTTGCTAGTACGCTTTGCTACCAATGGATATTGACCATTTTTTTCGATCGACTCTGCATAGCCAAGTGAGGCTCCAAACAGAAAAGCCACCAACATGATGATCGCACGCTTCATTGAACACCCCTTTCGATATCTATTTAAACCATTATTTTTTTACGCATTAACATTCGAACCGTAGAAAAATCCTCGATTCAGTCATAGTATTAAAACCGAAGGATCTAGCCTTATTGAGCAAGACCTATGCCACTCCTGAATTAGGTTCTTTTCCCCATATTATCAATATGTTTAATTTGCTGCTGTATGGAGCCAAAAACGGCAACACCGTTTTCAGGTGTCAACGAAATTAACGATTGAGATGTTCGGTTAAACGGTGAGTCAGGACGCTTTCGGAAGAGCCGCATCAGCAAAAAGAAAATAGCTTTCTTCAAGCGCGTCAAATTCAAGTTTTGCTCCACACT
>CAILAO010000604.1 GCA_903832105.1 uncultured Pseudomonadota bacterium
TCAAGGTGACAGATCCCTAAAAAAGGTGTAGGAAGTAAGTATTAACGTTGAGGGTCATAAGTTATGTACGATGTTCACGAGCTTCAAATACGTTCTCTGATCGAAAACGCCCTGAAGGAAGATTGGAGCTTTGTCGACTGGACCACCGACAACTGCGTCGATGAAGAAAAAAACGCCTCTGCAAAGATCGTTTGCAAAGAGCCTACGTTGACCGTAGCAGGCCTAAAAGTAGCCCAACTCGTTTTTCAAATCACCGATAGCAATCTTACGATCACGCAAAAAGTCCATGACGGTGAAGAAATAGCAAAAGGCGACGTTCTGCTGACTGTCGAAGGACGCGCTCGATCTATTTTAAAAGGCGAACGAACCGCTCTTAACTTTCTTTGCAGACTGTGTGGCATTGCCACTTTGACGAAAGCTTTCGTTAAGGAAATCTCAGGGACGAAGACAAGACTTCTTGATACGCGGAAAACAACTCCCGGACTAAGGCTTCTTGAAAAATACGCCGTAATGGTTGGTGGTGGCCAAAACCATAGATTTTGTCTTAGTGATGGCATCCTCATCAAAGAAAACCATATTCGCGCAGCAGGCGGGATCACGTGTGCTATCCAGCGCATTCGCGGGAAAACGCCTCCGGGGCTAAAAATCGAATGCGAGGTTACTTCGCTTCAAGAGATGAGAGAGGCACTTACAGCCGGCGCTGATATTGTCATGCTGGATAACATGCCGACTTCCGACATGAAAGAAGCCGTTAGGGAAGCGGCAGGTCGTTGCCACCTCGAAGCATCAGGCAATGTTCGCCTTGAAAATATTAAAAAAATCGCTGAAACAGGGGTGGATTTTGTTTCAAGCGGATCCATCATTCACCGCGCTTCCTGGGCAGATTTAAGCCTGCTTTTTGATATAGAAATATAATGAAATTTATCCTGACGACAAATCGACCGATCGGTAGGCAATAATTTCAGCCCTTCAGTTGTTTGAGCCTGACTCAGTTTCTTGCTACAATTTTAGTGATCCAGTGCTTTCAAAGTTTACTTTTTAAGTCGTTAATAGGCTTTCCAAACGTTTTCAACAGAATTTCAGGAGGTGCACGATGGTAAGAAAGCTTCGTCAAAAAAGAGTCATGAGCGCTTTAGTTGGAGGTGTTGTTCTCACTATTGCACTCGCTCTGATGTGGTCATCTTGCGGCAAGAAGAGCGATGATGACCCAGCTCCAGCTCCAGCTCCAACAGCAACAGACACAGAAACAAGTACAGACACTGGAGTCTCTAATGATGTTACCCTTTCGGGGACACTTAATCTCACCGGCACTTATCTTCACGGATATCAACTGACGACGTTCAATCTCTACTGCATAACTTTCGAAGATCCACCCGCATCCGCTAAAGGTGATGCAGATACTGACGGGAATTTCAGCCTCACATTGGCTGGCGCCAAGGACAAACCGTTTGGCTGCTTTGTTCGTCAGGGGAACACGACAATTGCAACACTGACTTTTGAAGACACAGCATCCAATGGGCTAGACGGCAGCACGCTTAAGAGCGGCAGTATCAGTCTCTCGGGAAGTGCCGACTTCGGAACAATCACGGTTGATCTCGACAAAGGTATTGCAACGGTCGACATTGCAGACATCAAGAAAGACTTCTCTGAATTCAGTGAAGGAGAACAGTTTGATCCGGAGGGAGCTTGGATCGTCGAAGCAATGCCCGATTCGCAACTTCCCGACGGATATATTGGAGCCTGTGCATCTGGTGGACAAGATTGTAGCGGCCCCGCAGTAGGGCAGTCTCTTTATATGAAACGTCTGACAGGCCACTCTTTCACGCCAGACGCAACATGCCAAACAAAGGCCGATGCGAATGATTTCAATGAGGATGTTGATACATGCAATGGAACCGCTGCCAGTGATGAGATCTATGGCCTGATGGTATGGGCATCAGAAGAGGCCTTTAATACGTGCGGAGGAAAAGTTGGCTTCACTGAACAAGGTGCCCGCGCAAATGCGCACATATCGTTCGAAGGCACCAATGTACCAATAGGAAAATTCACTTGGTCAACCTCAGTCGCTGTTGATTCAACAACCTATGCTATTGAAGAGGGTTGGCGTGCCACTGACCAAGCTACTTCTACATACCAAATTAGCGATTGCACGCTGGTCAATGGTGTTTGGCAGTGCGGTGATATTATTGCCTCGGCAGGTTCTTTATGTAAAAACATAACCGATAGCCTTTGGAAAAATAGATGCTACGCGAATTTTTATACTCAGAAATTGGAAAATCCCTCACGCTCAGAAGCAAATTGCCTTCTCAAGAAAAACTTCAAATGGGATGCCACAACCGCTGACGACTTTATCTGGGGTAACCGAGGCATGCAAAACCCGGGCACGCTATACCTCTTGAATGGCATGTCCTACTCTGGTCCAAGCGCCGTAGCAATCAAGGACCAAAACGTTCGCACGGATGGATTCCAGATGACAGATACGAACAGTGGAAACAAGGTATGGAAACAGTGTCA
>CAILAO010000605.1 GCA_903832105.1 uncultured Pseudomonadota bacterium
CCCCCTTTTGAAAGACTTGATAGCGCTAACGTGTAAGGTCGCTAAACAAGAAAAGTTTATTTAATAAAATCCCAATATTCAATCCTTTCTGCTGACTGATTGGCCAATAATATCTTGCCCTCCAAGGTTTCTGCTACTTTTAGATAGACTTCGGATAAACTCGTGAGGTGTTCGATCGGCACTTTCGGAACGGGTCCATCACCGGAAAAACCTTGTCCCATAAGGTATCTGCGAACAATTTCTTTGTCGAGCATGTCGGGGATTTCACTTTTTTTAATACGATCTTGATAAGTATCTGCAATCCATAACCTACTCGAATCAGGAGTGTGAATTTCGTCGATTAATCCAATTGCGCCTTTTTGGTTTTTCCCAAATTCATATTTAGTGTCTACTAACAACCATCCCTTTTCCTTATATATATGTTCCCCAAGGGCGAAAAGCTTCAGAGCCATTTCAGTCACCTGCTGCCAATCTGACCGAGAACAGAGGCCCTTTTCGATAATTTCTTGCGGGGTTATATTTTCATCATGCACAAAAACGGCCTCTTTTGTCGTCGGTGTAATGATGGGTTCCGGGAGACGTCCGTAGGGCTTTAAACCTTCGGGAAGTCTCACGCCGCAAAAAAGTCGTTCCCCTTTTTCATAGGCGCGCATCATAGAACCAGCAAGGTAACGTCGCACGATAACTTCTAGTTTAATAGGGTCGTACCTTCTCACACGTAAGATGCGTTCATGGGGTTGCTCTATAAAATGCGTTGGCACTATCTTTGACGCCTCTCTAAACCAAAAACTAGAAATGGCCGTCAAAATACTTCCTTTGTAAGGGACAAGACCCACAGGGCAGTCAAACGCAGAGAGCCTGTCAGAGTGAACGATAAGGAGTTCTTCGTCACAAAAAATGACATCACGAACTTTTCCTTGGTAAATTTGCGGGGGGACCACTTTTCCGCTACTATTTTTAATGGCTTTGCTCAGAATCTTTGGTTTGTCTTCCTCAGGGATAGAGTCGAATACGTGGCGAGTCAGCTCTTGATCTGGGTTCGGGCTAGATTTGATCTGTTTTAAGAGATCTCTTATGGGTTTCATAAGCAGTCCTTTCGCTCGGCGGCGCAGATTGAAGGTTAAAGGAGGGCGAGGCGCAACGGGAGCGTGGACCTGCTTTAGTGTACTTTAGGTACTACTAAAAATACTACTAAACAGCCACCGGAACGACCTGAGCAACGAAGCCATCGTCCAACCTTCAATTTGTATGTCTGGTAATTGGCTCAGCTCAACACGTTATCTATATGCAACATTTTTTGCTTTTTGGGAAATATTTTCGATATAGGACATAATGAATACGTCAAAAAAGCACATAGTATCCCTTGCAAGGCAACATGATTACGATAGGGAGTCCTTAAAACACTCTATGGCGAAGCTTCTTGAGCCGTTTGGCGGCATCCGGAACTTTGTTAAAGCCGGGGATCGCGTGATTTTAAAACCTAATTTAGTTATGGGTTTTCCCCCTGAAAGGGCTGTGACGACACATCCTGAGATCATTCGGGCTATCGGAGCGATGGCGCTTGATATCGGAGCGAAGGTTTCGGTAGGAGATTCTCCGGGAATTGGGCTCGCGCGCGAGGCCGGCGAAAAAGCTGGCATGGAAGCAGTTCTAAGGGATCTCGGAATTCCGTGGGTGGAATTTACACCCGTGGAAACCTTCGATGAAACCCGTGTTTTCAAAAAACTGGTTTTAGCCCGAGAATTACTAGAGGCAGATGTTGTCATCAATCTTCCGAAACTAAAAACTCATTGTCAGATGCTGATGACGCTTGCAACAAAAAACCTATTTGGTTCCGTCGTTGGAACGCAGAAGTTTCAGTGGCATTATCGTGCCGGACTCGATAAAGACGTTTTCGCGCGAATGCTTTACGAAATTGCAAAAGCCATCAAACCCAGACTTACCATCGTTGATGGAATCATTTCGATGGACGGAAACGGTCCAACTGGAGGAGAGCCAAATCCCACAGGTTTTCTCGCGGCAGGAGAAGATGTGAGTGTCATTGACGCTGTGATTCTTGATGTGCTCGGCATTCCAAGGGAACAGCTTGGAACATTGAAGGCCGCGGCTTCTGCGGGAGATAACGCTTGGAAAAATGCCACTGTGGTCGGTGAAAATCCACTGTCTCTGCGTCCAAGTCGATGGAAAATGCCCGAAACAACAACACTTGAAATGCACGCCAGTTTTTTACGTCGTTTTCCAACCATAGGGCGCTGGCTCAGACGAAAGTTCGCGGCTTGGCCACATACTATTGAAAAGAAGTGCGTCTTGTGCGGTGATTGCGTTCGCATTTGTCCGGCAAAAGCAATGACAATCGACCGAACTGGTATAGTGATTAACTTAGATGCGTGCATTCGCTGCTATTGCTGTCACGAACTTTGTTCCCACCAAGCCATGGGTCTGAAAAAGTCTTGGGTTCAGCGGTTTCTTTAGGGTGTGTACTTAATCGGCTTGAAAGCTTTGTCAATCTTAGGTTTTATCTTAATCTTCGACTTATAACTTTAACGTCTCTTTCTTCAAACGTTGAGCTTTTTCGCTAAAACTTCTACGAGAGATACGACGAAGTGTGGCTGATCAAGTAAAAGTTTTCCGAAAGAGATCACGTTTAAGTCAATAAGATTATGACAATGATTAAGTCTAAGTCTTTCAAGGATTTCA
>CAILAO010000606.1 GCA_903832105.1 uncultured Pseudomonadota bacterium
AAAAGCTCAACGTTTCAAGAAAGAGATCACGTTGAAGTCTCAAGTCTATGTCTATGAGGACGTATACGTTAACCCAGCGCCATTCGGGTGGACGCTTAATTTGAAATCGTGGATGTCGGTATATGCCCAGTTTTAAGCCGAAAACAACCTTTATTCGTTCGTTAGCTCGTCCAAAAAAAAGAGGGGGAATGCCCCCCTCTTTAAAAATCAAGTGTATTTTAGTTTGTTCACTTTTCAGATGCTGTGGCCATGCACTTGGAAAGAGTTTCACCATCGGACTTACAGCCCTCCGATAGCCCAACTTCTCCGCTGTAATTGTGATAGAAGGCTTTAACCACATTTTTTGCCTTTTCCATATAGCAGCTTCCAACGGAAATTGTTTCCCCGTTCACCATCGCGATCGTGAAATATGAGCCCCCAGTATACGATGCACATGCCAGCATTTCTTTTTCCTTGTCATAACTGGCAATAACAAGATTGATCGACTGATTGACATCGGCAATGTTCCATATCTGTATCGGTGCTGCTATACCTTTGGATCCATCTGTAAGGTTCTCACTTGTGAGTTCGACTAGGACCATCGAATCGTTCTTTTGCATGGCAATTGATGTCGCTGTTTTAACTTCAAACGATGTACATTTATCACCACCACACATTCCGCCACTTTTAATGTTAAATTCCGTAAATGTGACTGAAGCAACATCGTCGAACGAGAAAGTGTTCGCATCCGAAAAAACAACTTCTACCGGAATGTCGGAAGACTCAACAGGTAACATATCGAGTGTGATCGGTTTCACGGATATGCCTCCGAGAATGGCAAACGCACCAGTAGTTCCGTGATATTTTGTTCCTTTTTTGGGATACACGAGATCGCCGATCAGCTCGTAGGTACCGTCGGCAAGCTCACTTGCAAGACTCACCGTGATCTCATTTTTTGAACATGTAACTGGAAATTCGACATGAGCCATCACGTCTTTCCCCTTTGTATCGGTTTGACCGTCTTTATCCAACGAAACAAGATCAAGCACGAATGTTACATGGAGGTCATCATAGGGAAAAATTGGTTCTGGTGCAGGCATGCAGAGACCAAAAGAAGCATCCGACTCGGAAAGGCAAAAATTCGCACTAGAACGTTTTTCTCCTGGAACTTCGCTGCATGCGACCTCGATCATGCCTTCTTTCATGTCTGGGGCTTCGCTTATATCCTCACTTGTCGCAATGACAACATCTTCTGGAAGAGAAAGGCTGAATTTTATGCCCTCTTTTGCAGTGGAACCAGCATCATCCTGCCGAGATGCTGTGTCACGGTTCGGACGATTCGCTTGACCGACATAGTTACATGACGTGAGACCAAGACCTAAAACGAGGCCTATTAATCGTAAATACATGTTTTCCCTACCTTTCTTTTTAAACGGTTAAACCAAGAAAACGTACTAAAACTCTAGGTCAAAATAATTTTTTCGCTTATCCATGGCGTTTGGTAGTTTAAGCTGCAAAGGAGGGACCAATATTTCGGATTATTTGGAGAGTTGATATAACACACTGATTATTAACAGTAAACATGGCATACTCCTCCAACGCATCACGTAACTTGAGTCGAACAAAGGTTAGCAATAAAAATAACACATTCGAGTCGAAGCTTATACAACATGCTTTTATTATTATCTATTTTTGAATCAATTCTTTATTCATGCTGTAAAAACTATTATATTTACTGAATATCATTTATTATATATCTAATATTATTAGTTTATTTAGATATGTGATTTTTATGAATTCGAGAAAAATTAGGCTAAACTTTTTAGTCAACTATGCCGATAAGAAAGATGCAACGAGGGGAATTTAGTATCCGAGACCACCATGGAAATCAGGATTATGAGATCGCATATGTTTTTTAATAATTTTCGACTGATACTTGGCATGTGCTTAAGGGTCATCATACTTTATTATCTCAGCACTTTTTTAGCTTCTTGCACCAAGGATGATTCAATAGCAAGGGGTAAAAGTTCCAAAAACACTTCGGAACCTTCTTCGATCGCTACAGGAGGTCCCGACCTCGAAAACCGCGACGGCGGGGACAAACCTTCTGATGATTCCGGCGGAATTCCAGGATATCTTATCGACCCACAAATGATTGGTGCCTTTTATAATGACAGCAAAACTGATCTTCTCGTACAGGCCGATCCAAACGCAATCAAGTCTGGTGACGGTGAGCTGGACAAGGCCGTATTGACGTTTTGGGAAATCAGCAACACTGACCTTGCAGAAAAGAAATATATCGAACGTGATGGACAAAAAATTCTGCCGGGTGCTGTCTTGTGTTCGTTTCACCCTGAGTCTGACGGCTCGTTCAAAAAGACAGTTAAAGCAACCAAGGGTCTTATCTTGACTTCCAATCAGGTCACGTCAACAAATCCAGGAAATATCTGCGCAAAAGATACTTCGGCCATAGGAATCGTCATCGAACTTCCCGCTACAGAATCCCGAGACACATCGACCCCTCAGAGTGGATCAAATGTCACTTCGATTAAAATCGTTCCTTCAAGCAAGTGGGATACTGTCTTTCCGGAAAATGAGGAGGGTTTAGCTGCCGGTACAAAAAGCAGTGGAACAGATGAAAAGCCAATCGGAACATTTGATGCTTTATCTTTTTAAAAACCTCTACACATTAAATTCATGGTGGCCGCAAAGAAATGACATCTTCACATGCTAGTCTTGGAAAAAAAATCTGGTCAGAATCAAGAATCAACCAAGAAAAAAAATCTATAAAGGACGAACTTGAAGCCCTTCCTCTTAAAGAACGTCTCCCGTATATCTTGAAATTGGCTTCAGTTTCTGCCCAAAGCACGGAGCCGGAAGCTCAAGTCAGGCGTTTTATATATTCAATTTCAGCGTTACTTCATCACGAGAAATATGGCGGACTTTCCACATCCCAGGTTTGGGGGCTCGCCCAAGTCACGCAGACTATCTTACAAACAAACAGAATTCGTCCTGTGTCGTCCAAACTGTGTTTTCTTTACGGAGAAATTCACTTAGCTCTCAGCCATATCTTCCGCAAGGAGGGAAAACATGATGAAGCCACCTGGGAACAACTACTCTCTGAACACCTTTCACGAAGCCGCCAGATAGGCGGTCCGTCATTTTCATCATTCTTAAAAGCCCTTAGATTTATGAGATTAGGGGACGCTTCATCGGCCCTTCGGGAATATGAGCGGGCAGAAAACGTCGAACCTCATTCTCAGTTTTTTGAGAGAAGTCGCATTGGCCGCATCAGAGCTCTACGGCTTTCCGGGAAAATCGAAGACGCCAGCAAATTGATTCATGAGACACGTAAACTATTTAGAGGGAATACACCAGAAGCACAGGAACTCGAGTGGGAAATGATCTGTGTGGAATTTCAAAAGAATGGCAACCCTGTACCGTTTTTTGCAACAACCAGACCTAAAAGCTCCCATTATCAAGCTGTATATGTCGTCGAAGCCTTTTTTTGGGCTCATTCGATCGAGTGCCGAGCGTGGGAGAGAAATTTTTCAAAGATCAGCAGTCTTCTAAAAAACAAAACCCTAAAAATCTCAAACTTAGGCTTTTTTCATCACTGCGCACTGGATCTTGAAAAGTGTTACGACACGGACGTTCCCCTGCTCACTCGTCTCGAAATAGCAAGCAAATGCCTTGCAAAAAGATCCAAACTTCTTGCTATAGACAGAGAACTTTTATTGCTGGCAGCCATGACGCGCTGGCTTATGCGAAGTAAAGCCCTTGATCTGGCGGAAGTCACACTTAACAACTATCGCGCGTTAAGTTTAAGACTAAGTTCCGGGAAAAAAGAGGATGCTCTGGGAGTTTTAGGTAATGTGATGACTAAGTTTTCGGATGGAAAGTTTAAAGTATAGCCCCTAGAACCATACCTCAAATCCAGTCTGCGTCGTCACAAGACTATCCGTTGGCTTACCACTCGCGTTTTTCTTGGCTTTCCAATCATACTTACCATAAGTAACGGAGGTATATATTTGGGGGTTACCGAGTGTCCCTTTAGCTGTCGTATAGCGAACAATAGGCGTGACTAAAAGCGAGTTAAAGTCTTGCCCATTAAAGCTTCCGTCTGGATTCACTCCTCCACTTGTTTTCATATTTTTTGCAGCGTAATTCATATCAAGAGCAGCATGAACCTTGTTCGTGACATAATAGATTGGCTGCACTGCAAGACTCGTCTTTAAGACACTCTTCGTCGTTTTATCTCCATCAGGGATCAAAGTTCCACTAGACACTTTGAAAACTTGCTTTTTGTTTTTATAGCTCTCTTGCTCAATCCAAATAGCTGTCAGAACCCCTACCTTGTCGGTCGTGAAACTCACCGAATCACCGACACCTATAACCATATCGGAACCTGATTCTTTACCTAGACTATCAACGGGCCTATTTTGAATCCATAGCATTGTATTACCCCAATAATTGGCACTCCATCTCGAAAACACCCCTCCGAAAGAGTATTCTGAAGCTCCCTTTACCTTCTGCTGTGTTTGTCCAGGACCATACTCTTTCTCCGGAATACTGCCATACGACACCATACGCACCATCGGTTTTACGGCCATATCAGTCCCCACAGGGATTTCATAACGGACGAGAGCCCTCACATTTTTCCTGGTTGCAGCCAGATTTTCACGAACCAACGGAGTCACCGTATTAGTGTCGACAAGTTCCACTTGCTCATTGACTTTTTGATTTTCGAAACTGAGAACACCCATGAGTTTACCGACGTTAGCACCGACCCCATAACCGTTCACGTTAAAGTGGTTCAATACATCCAGAAGTCTAATATCTTCAAATTCAAACACGCGGCTGCCCGCCCACACATTGGAATCCGCATCAATTGGCAACTGTAAATAGAGATCTCTTACGCGAAAAACAGGCTCCGTCTGTCTCTCCCAACTCGACTCGTGCGGCAACGCCGTTTCGCTGTCAACTTTAGCCACAGCTTCAACACCATTCGCAAATATTTTTGCAAACCTTGACCAAAAATAACTTGGGCTCTTCACGTGACGCGACGTCGGTACATCGTAAAAGAGTTTATGGGTTCCTTGGGTATCCGAGTCTTCCTTTAGATCAGATGACGTATTGAGACCTAGCCTCCAGTAAATGTTATATTCAAATCGATCACCGGCGGCTTTTTCCTCTGCCATAGCGGTGGACATCACCGAAAAACATAAACCGAACAGAACACCTAACGCTAACACATGTTGAGAAAGCCTTTTCATATAATCCCCTTCAATCCTGAATTAAAGACAAAAGAATCAGACTTCAGATCCGACCCGATGGTAACCCCAAAGGCCTTCTAAAGCAATACCTAAACACGCATAAGTGCATGATAAATGTGCCATTTTGGCTAAAATAAGTCGAAATGGACTAGCCCCTAGACCTGGGACTTTCCGCAGTTGAACCCTTGCTCAAACGCCTTCAAGTTTAGATCGATGAGATGCTCCGGTACCGTCGCTTTGATGGACTCACGAAAAGCATCGGCGTCGAGTAGTTTGCTGACTGAAGCAAAGAAGCCCACCATGACAATATTAAGAACAATCTTTCTTCCAAGTTCTTCAGCAAGCTTGGTGGCTGGACACTTGAAAACTGGACGGTTTTCATCCGGCTGAAGCCGTACCAAATCTTGTTCCACCATCAAAAAACCATCGGATGCAAGTTGCGGTCTATATTTGTGATAGCCTTCGTTGGACATAGCCACCAACATGCTTGGATTTTTAACATAGGGATAGAGAATGGGTTCTTCCGCAAGAATCAATTCTGCAGAACATGCTGACCCTCTGGCCTCAGGTCCAAAGCTCTGTATCATCGTTGCATGCTTATTGGCATAAATCGTTGCAGCTCTACCTATAATCATTCCTGAAAGAATGACACCCTGTCCGCCCAAACCAGAAATACGAATTTCAGTTCGTTTCATGTTGTACCACCTCTAAAACATTGTTGGCGTCATTGGACCAGCATAATCAACGAAATTACTTCCCAGACGACTGCGATGACTCCTGACCCTATTTTCAGAAAAACAAGGCCTTTCGCGATCGACAAATTTTCCCACCTTAAGAACATCCATTCCTGGCTCAATCGCAACGTCTTTTGTTTCAGCACCATTTTGAACCACAGCGTGATCCTTAAACATTTTCATCATCTGGAGCGAATCGCCCAAACGATTCTTCCGCAAAAACAGCGTCGGACAGGGAGAAAGAACTTCGACAAAACTGAAGCCAGACTTTTGCATGGCTTCGCCCATTGCTTTTGCCGTCTGTCTGACGTGATATGCAGTCCAGCGAGCGACGTAAACCGCAGATCGGAAAGCACACGTCTGAACTCCAGTCACTCTCGCGCATCGCGTATGCCGTCTTCT
>CAILAO010000607.1 GCA_903832105.1 uncultured Pseudomonadota bacterium
ATAAGCTTCAGCGAGGGACCACGAGGTTTCGGTGGTTTTACTGATGGATTTCAGAGACTTTGGAAGATCTTCAAAAACCTGAATTGCAAATAGAAACTTCTTGTCAGAAACATTTTTTTGTATCGTAGAATTTAGCTTTGCGTGAAGAAGATTTTTTAGATCTTCTCTAAAAGGCTCAGTCACCTTTCCAGAGAATCTTTCGAAGTACTTCGACGCAAAGATGCCGATATCCTTGTCCCATGAAGTTTCTGATCGGAGCATGTCGTTCAGTAGAAGACTTGCGGAAAGAAATGCGGTTCGTTGGCTTTCAATGCTCGAAAAACCCGCCTCAAGAGATTTCCGCACTTCATCGCTTAGACGTGGAAGGCGATACTTATCGTATTTTTCCTGAGGATTCCAGTAAGCTTTTCGAATGGCGATTTGAGTGTTAAGTTCGGCGGACTTCTGAGGTTTGATCGTGCGAATGTTTTGATTAAGCTCCGGAAGTCGGCCTAAGTATGAACGGTTTATGAGACGAATAGAGGCGATATCAACGCGTCGGATCTTTGCAAACTTAGCGAGAACGTGTTCTGGAAATTTATTTTCAAGAGCTTGAAAGTAACCATCTGCCAGCGTTAGGTTGCCAGCGCCCAAGTTTGATTCCGCGAATTTCCAAAGGTGAAGGACGTTTTGGTCAAACACTTTTGGATCCTTAAAGAGAACTTGCTGATAGGCCAAGAGTGCACGAGTTTCATGACCCGCATCGAAAAATCGACTTGCATATTCTGCCATGGCTTGCGATGAAGAGAGGGCCTTTGACGCCTCACCCTCACCCGATGGCGGCGCGTTCTTCGAGCCTTCAAAAGCCGCTGTCTGTAACCTATAAACATATACAGGATAGTCCTGCCAGGCCGCTCCGCGGCCTTCCGGAAGCTTTTGCATCGTTGCCATCATAGCACCCGGTTCTGTAAAGAGCTCGGGTGTTGGCTGAAGAAGCCTGCGCTGATCTCCTGAGGTTTTGCCGGATGGTGATTCCAGTGCGGGTGCTTCGCCAATCCTTTCGCCACTGACATTTGACGCTTCCCCTGAGGGTCCAACGGAAATATTGCCACTCAATATTTCTCTCGGAATATCGACGGTTGAAGCCTCGTTGCTAGAAATATTTGGAAATCCAGTTTCAGGGTTTTTTTCCTCCCTAAAGGTCGAATCGTAGAGATCGATAGCAATGCGGAAAGGCTCATTATAGTGAGTGACCGTTGTGCGAATCGCACGATCGAGGAGTGCTAGACGCACTTCAACTCCTTGCGGGTTAAGGTCTTTGACAAGGACGCGACGGACAAGTTTTTCGTCATAGCGTTTAAGGGAGTCCAGTTCACTCGCGGAGGTTTTTTGAATCTCAACCACTAAGGCGTTTTCCACCTTGTCATAGTAGTAGGAATATGGCCTTGTTGAATCAAATGGCATTACAATTTGTGCAAACCTGCCTCCCGCAAAAGACATCGCAGAAAGGAATCCGGCAAAAATCAAAACAATTCTCAAAAAAAGGCGGGATGTTAGGCGTGAAGAAAGTGATTTTTCCATGATTATCTTTCCAAAATAGTTTCTCATGTGTATATGGACTCATTTGAAAGGGTGGCAATGACTACGTTGCAAACATTGTGCCACACAAAAGTGATGGGAAAATGGCGACAATTTTAAGACGCAAGGCAGAATTTGCCGTAAAATTGTCGCTTAATGTCAACTTGATGACGTCTAACTGACAAAAATCCGACTGCTGCGGCTGTTGAGTGATCTTAATTTTTTGGTTTTCAAGTAAACGAAGATTTCACGAATGTTAAACAAAAAAAATGTCTCAAGTTAACTTCGGAAACTCATAAGAAAAAACTGAAAAATTCGCAAAAGTCAAAACGGTTTTGCCATGATAGAAAAAATCAGGCAAGAAGTTTTACTGAATGATTCTTGGAATGTCAGGATGAATACGTGATAGCAGTTCATAGTTAATGGTTTGTGCCCAGCCAGCAAGATCGTTAGCAGAGATGGTTTCACCCTGATCACCACCAATTAGGGTTACCTGATCGCCGATTGTAACAGTACTTAAATGAGTTACATCTACCATCATCATGTTCATGCAAACTCTTCCGACGATAGGGGCGCGAACCCCGCGAATCAGGACATAACTGTGGGCATCCGACGCGAGTCGTGGGAAACCTTCATAGTATCCCACGGGTAACACGGCAACCTTCATGTCTTGAACGGCGCGTATTGAGCATCCATAGCCAATGAATTGACCGGACTTTACGGTTTTTAATGTTGTGATGGTCGTGTACCAGCTTAAAACCGGGAGCAGTTCCACTAGATCTTTAAATGTCTGCAGGTATGAGAGCCTTGTCGCTTTAGAGGGCCACATGCCATAAAGAGAAATGCCGATGCGGCAAAGATCAAAGCGACTTTGTTTAAGAAGAAGACATGAAGCGCTGGATGCCGCGTGTTTGAGGGGAGTTAGACCGTTTTTATGAAACGCTTGGACTGCGCTATCAAAAAGCGAAAGCTGCTTAGCCGCGTAATCGTGCTCCAAGACGTCTTCCACGTTTGCAAAGTGGGTGCAGAGACCGATCACGTTTTTCTTGTGAGACTTCAAAAGATCCGCGATCGAGAATGCTTCCTCGGCATAGAAACCTTGCCGTGACATTCCTGTATCAAACTTGATGTGAACCTGCGGTTTTTCAGAAAGAGAAAGCCAGGACTCCAAATTTTCTCTGTTTCCAATTATAACTTCGGCGTTTAACTCGCGAGCTTCGGCAAAGTGGTCATGAAGCGTCTCGTAAGGTAAAGGGCCCACAACTAGAATGCGTCCGGCAAATCCGAGACCTCTTAGGGCGCGAGCCTCAAAAAGATAGTTGGTGCAAAGATAGCTATTTTTTTTTAACGTTTCGTCTTTAGAGCCTGCGGTGAGAGCTTGATAGGTTTCCTTGAGGCCATGTCCATAGGCATTTGATTTCAACACAAGGGCTACGCGTTCTTCCCCAGCAATCTTTACGAAGACACGATAATTGTGACGCAAGGCACTTCCATCGATTTTAACCCAGGTTAACATTGCGTTTTTAGTTTAGTCCTATGATTTTCA
Source organism: uncultured Pseudomonadota bacterium (assembly GCA_903832105.1). GTDB lineage: Bacteria > Bdellovibrionota_B > Oligoflexia > Oligoflexales > CAILAO01 > CAILAO01. The sequence continues at coordinate 3,104 of CAILAO010000607.1, forward strand.
TCGGGTAAATAGGTTTATCAGAACGCTCCACTAATGTTACCGGCTGAAATAAGGATATTTTTTTAGCGGCCTTTTTGCACGGATAAACCGCATTGCGGTCAAGGATTCCAATCACGGGATTTCCTTTTGCATCGCGTGAAAAAACGGTCCCGAGTTCGCGATTACACCCTCCGATCCCGTCAACTCTCAACCCTTCCACGCCGTGACCCGCTTCGTTTAAAAAAGCATATTGTGTTGGAGATTTTAGCCGAAGCATCGACTTGGCTGGATCCTTCTGCTTGACGTAAGTGATTTTTGGATTTCCGGCGGGAAGTCGAAGGTCTTTATTAATGATTTCATCCCAGCTTCCATCTTGATAATTTGGGTCGCTTTCAGGAATTTTGTCGGAATGTTTGCAGCTCATGTGATAATACCGCGCAAGAAGGACGCCCACAAAGAGTTCCTGGTCTTTCTTGAAAAAGCCATCTTCAAATTTGGCGTTCTGAATCGGCTTCGATAATGTGTTGATGTTAACCGTTTTTTTTCGCGGGTTCCAGAGGACAATTCCGATCGGAGCTTCATTGCAGCTTCGAAAGTAAGATACCTTTACAAAACCTTCCTTGGTTTTTCGAAAAGAGTGGGGTTTTATTTTGGCAAGTTTTAGATCGAAATCTTTTGAAAGATCACTTTTTTCTTTTTCTAGTGGTTTCACGGCAAGAACATCAGCTTGGACAATCAATGGAAAATTTGCCACCTTGGGCGGCGATAGCTCGGGTCTCTTTTTCCTTTGCAGCACGGCTCGATCAGGGATTTCCATAACTCCCATACTTAACTCGTCGGAATTCGATGGCTTGACTATGATGCCCGCGTATTTTCCACCCTTCGACTCATAAACGAGCTGCATCGTTTCTTTTGTTTTTCCGCGAGGAGGTATTTTTAAAAGCCGGATTTCGTACGGGGTGATGAAATCCATTCCTCTGCTATTAATGTCGGATAGGACGCGCTTCGCGAATTTGCCCTGAACCAAATCGCTCGGCTTTAAGGTGAGGTGATCGAGTTTCTTCGACTCCAGGCGTGTCATGCGTGCACACATATAGGAATTGGTCTCGACTGCCGCAGCAAGTTCAAACTTTTTAATGTCAGGTCGGGGCGTTATAATAAATCCATAAAATTTCGCACCGCACGGAATGGGAACTAAAACATTTAATCCAGAAGAAGTTTCTGATGCTGAAGCAATTGGAACGACCAGGATACTTCGCTCGCTCGGCTCAGCGGCAATCGCTGAGAGAGAAGTTAATAGAATAAACAATCCAGAAATCAATTGAATCATAAATACGCACGACTAATTCATATAGTTTTCATTAAAAATTGCCCCCTTTTTAATAGTTTGAGTAGCTGGAATTGTCAATCTAAAACAAAGTAAGATAGAATTCAGTCAACCATTTGAATATATTCAATAAAAGTGCTATTTCGTAGGTGTGCTTTGCCTCCTGTTGCCAATAAAAGACTGTTTTGATAGAGTCACGCTCTTAAATGGCTTGGTAGGTTCAGTTGTAATAAGGGACTGTATTTTTTAAAAATTCGAAGATATACAGGCGTTCTTTAGATAAAACGGATGACAGCGATCCCGTAATGGAAACAGACAAAGGAGAAAAACAGTGAGAAGAACATTTCAGCCACATAACAAACGGAGGCTGCGAACACACGGTTTTAGAAAACGCATGAGAACCCCAGGTGGGAGAAAAATATTGAGTCTTAGGCGTGCTAAAGGAAGATCAAGAATTGCTGTAACAGCGTACTCCAAGTAAAAAACTCAATGTTTGAGTTTCCAAAGACATTTAGATTGCTTAAAAAGCAAGATTTTCAGGAAACATTGAAGTGTGGATTTCGAGTGGTGTGCCCTGAGTTGGTTGTTATTGGAACTAAAAGTGTGAAACAGGACACATCTCATAAGGAGGCAAGACTCGGCCTCATCGTTTCGCGAAAAGTTGGTGGTGCAGTGGTACGCAATCGAGTTAAGCGGAGCATACGAGAAAGTTTTCGACATATTCGGCCGACGCTTTGGTCGTCGTCTCTTGTGAAGGGGACCCCTCCTCCTGAGCAGACGTCCAGTAAAGTCTTAGATAAAGGCCTTGATATTGTGGTCATTGCCCGTGCAAAGGCGGGGCATTCTTCTTCTACGGAACTTTCTTCAGCCTTCGAGCACTGCATCAATCGATTAGCAAGAAAAATCGGTAATCGTTCGTAGCGATTTCGGTTGAGAGTTAAACACGAATATGGACCTATAAACTGGTTCATGTGGTTCTTAATGAAAGTGGTTTTTTTAAAGTTGATCGGTTTTTATCAGCGTTTTTTGTCGCCTGTCGTAAACGTTGGAGGCAGTCGGTGCCGCTTTTATCCGAGCTGCTCCCAATATGCCAAGGAATGTTTCGAAAAATACAGCGTTTCACAAGCTATGATGAAAACTTTTTGGAGACTATGCCGGTGCCAACCATGGCACCCTGGGGGAGTTGATTTGCCGTGAGCAGTGAAAAGAATACGATTATTGGTATTGTATTGTGCGTGTTGTTCTTCTTGGCATACACCGAATGGTTCAATAAAAAATATCCGACATACGGAAAAAAGCCGCTTCAAACATCTGAAGCCATCGAGTCGGCAGGTACAACTCCTCCCTTAAATAGAGATGATAGGGGCAGTGCAGCTACTAGGTCTCCTGCGGACGCCGCCAATCACGTCGATCAGACATCTCCGGAGACCAAAATTCCTGGCAAGACAGAATCTTCAGAAAACTTCAAAAAATTATCCGAAGAAGATTTAATCTTCAAGACAAATACCTCTTCCTATAGATTGAGTCAGACGCATAGTTCGATCGACTCAATTCGGCTTTTCAATTATCGATCTCATATAGATACCGCGTCAGGACCGATCGATCTTTTGGATAGTCCTCTCATTATTCAGGGGGTGTCTGAAATTTCCAAATCAACGGCTATAGCAAGTGAGAAAGGGTTTCAAGGCGTCCGTGATGGTCGCCGCATAACCTTCACGCGCGAAGCGAACGGTTGGCAGACTTCACAGGATTTTAAGTTTCCTGATAGTGGCTATGGTGTCGATATCGTCATTCGATTTGTTAACGCCAGTAAGGAGCGAAAGATATTAAACGCAGGAGTTCTTCTAAGCACTGGTTTAAAAATTCCAAAACAGAGCGGAGGATTCCTCTCACCTGGAACACCGGAACGTTTTAATGTTGCGAGTTCTGCGGGTGGCAAGGCCACGTGGAGCGATCTTCAAAAACCTTGTTCCGAAACAACTCAAGATCCTATCGTGGCAATCAATAATGATAGTATTGATTTTTTTGGATTCGATCATCAGTACTTTTTAACATCAATGCTTCCCTTGTCAAAGAAGCTGTCGTTTACAATAAAGCGTGCGATAAACCCTTCATTCATAGTTGATACGACGGTTTTTTGTCCGGTGATAGGACTTGTTTCTGAGGACTTTGGTTTTGTCGAGCCTGGGCAGCAGATAGAAATTCCATTCCGAGCATACTTTGGCCCAAAATCTATAGAGCAACTCAACACATACGACGCGAAACTTCAAACGGCCATTGATCTGGGCTGGTTTGACTCAATTGCAAGGCCATTGCTCATGGCTATCAAGTGGCTATTCACCAAAACCGGAAATTATGGTCTCGCTATTATCATTATGACCATCATTTTTAAAATTCTCTTTTATCCCTTAACTAAGCAAGCGGCTATCTCGGCGCTGAAAATGAAGAAGCTTCAACCCGAGATGAATCGTATTAAGGAGCAATATAAAGATAATCGTGAGATTCAGCAGCGTGAGCTTATGAAATTCATGTCGACACACAAGATGAATCCCATGAAAGGCTGTCTGCCAGTCCTGCCGCAAATCCCCGTGTTTTTTGCATTCTATAGCATGCTTTCGGCGGCTATTGAGCTTCGTCATGCCCCATTTCTTCTGTGGATCAAGGATCTTTCCGCGCAAGATCCTTATTATATTTCGCCCCTTCTCTTGGGAGCTGGTATGTTTTTACAGCAAAGGCTGACTCCCATGTCTGGAATGGATAAAACCCAAGAAAAAATTATGATGTTCATGCCGTTGGTCTTCACTTTTATGATGTTGACGCTCCCATCAGGTCTCGTGATTTACATGTTAACGAATACCATCATCTCAATTGTGCAGCAGCAATGGTTGAATAAAAAACTTGGGCCGGGGAAGGCAGAATAAAACAAACTGTTAAAAAAATCAGGAGGAAACGTCATGTCAGAGAAACCCAAACAAGTTCAAGTCGAAGCAAAAAGTCTGGAGCATGCGTTGGTCAAGGCGGCTGGAGCCTTAGGAGTGCCACAAGATAGCGTCTCTTTTGAGATTGTGAAGCAATCAGGCTCGGGAATTCTTTCGTTTCTCATGGGGTCTAAAGTCGAAATTATCGCGACGGTAAAACAGAAAACCAAATGGCGAGAAAACCGAAAAGATGGATTTCAAAATCAACAAAAATCCTCACCAAGACGCGAGTTTCGTGGCCATAATAAAGGTCGAAGAGATCAGCAAGAACAAAATCAAGTGAATCATCAACCTTCAGAGCGCCCCCAAATGCCTCAAATGGAGAGCAAGAATGATAATGATCGTTATGATGACAATGACGATATCCGTCCAGTAGAAAGAAAAGTGAAAGAAAACGACCAAACTCCAAAAAGAGAGCTATCAAATAAAGAAATTGAGCTGCTTCAATCAGAGCTCAAAAATTTCTGCACGGAAATTTGCAAAAACATGATCGGGGAAGATGTCGAAGTGACTGACACCCTCTCTCAGGGACGTCTCATGCTCGATATCGATCATGACTTTTTCGCAGCACAAATGACGAGAGGTTCAAAGCTTGCTGAAGCCCTTGAGCATATTCTTCGGAAAAAGCCGCATCAGCTCGAGCAGGAACTTCCCTTCAGGATTTTTGTCGATGTCAGGGGGTGTCGCCTGCAGCGGGAGCATGAGCTAATTCAGATGGCGAAAGATCTTTCGTACAAAGTTTGTGAAAGCCAAAGACCCATCGTACTAAATTATAAGAGCCCTTATGATCGTAAGATCATTCACATGGCGCTTGATAAAGACGAACGCGTTTACACCAAATCGATCGGTTCTGGTTCAAATAGA
>CAILAO010000608.1 GCA_903832105.1 uncultured Pseudomonadota bacterium
ATTTGAATATCCATGAGCACGAGATTGTAGCTGCCAGCTAGCGCCATTTCAACGGCTTCAATGCCGTTTGCAGCGACTTCGACTGATGCACCGCTTGCTTCGAGAAAACGCTTTATTAACAATTGATTGTCGATCCCATCCTCAACTAAAAGAATTCGCATATCTACGAGTTTTTGATTGTTACCCCTCCAACTAGAACGCGTCACATCGTGGGGAATAAGATCGTTCTTCGTTATATCAATTAACATATGCACGGACTCCAGTGGACCAGGATCGATGCTGATGGCGAAGACGCTCCCTTTGCCATCTTCGCTTTTTTTAAGCACAACATCCCCGCCAAGAGCTTGTGCAAGACGCCTTGCAAGTATCAGCCCCAGGCCGGTGCCGCCAAATTTGCGTGTCACTGAGCTGTCACCTTGAGAAAACGGCTGAAACAGTCTTTCTTGTTGCTGCAAACTCATTCCGCAACCTGAATCCGTGACGACAAGACTAAGCTGGGTGGTTAGCTTGTCGAGAGTATTTAACTTAACAGCGACCGACACGCCTCCTTGATTTGTAAACTTTATTGCATTACTGACTACGTTGACCACGATTTGTCGGAAACGCTTCGGACATGTTGTGATAGATTCCGGAATTGGACCGTGAGAAATGACACTGAAAGACAGTCCCTTGCTGTTAGCTCGGTTTTGAAGCAAAGCAAAAGCGCTGCCAAGCTCAGGCAAAAGAGCGAACCTAATTTTTTCCACTTCAAGTTTTCCGGCTTCGATTTTAGAAATATCAAGAATTTCATCAATCAATTCTAAAAGGTATTCAACATTTTTCGCTATTCTGCCAGCACATTGGACCGTGTCTGGTTTTGGTTGGTCAAAATCGGAGATAAGTTCAGAATACCCCAGTATTGCGGCGAGTGGCGTTCTGATTTCATGGCTCATGTTGGCAAGAAAATCGCTTTTTGATCGGTTGGCCGTTTCTGCTGATTCTCTCGCCTTTTGGGCATCATCCTTGGCACGTCTTTCCTCTGTGATGTCAGAGATGGCAAGTAATATCTTTTCTTCCATATCACTGTGTTGTTCGAGCCTTCGGGCATTGAGCTTGACGGTTCGACGTTCGAGAGTTGGAAAATCAGCGGTAACCTCGAAATTTTCAAAATATCCACTGCCCGATAAAACGCCTTCCAGCAACCTGCGTAATTCAGAGCTGCTCCAACCGCCAAGGTCAAAAATCTTTTTATCGTTGACTTCGCGTGGACTTAATTGAAAGTGACTTAAAAAGGCTGGATTTGTGGTAACAATCCGAAGCTCTTGGTTTAGGATGAGAATTGGGTTTGGCGTTGTCTGCACTATGGCATCGGCATAGTTCCTCGTTTTCTCAAGCGCCGCGTAGGTTCGTTTGAGAGCGTCAATTTCTATCAACACAATGACTGCGCCCTCGATCCTGTTTTCTACCGTTCGGTATGGTTTTATGCGTAGAGAGTACCATTTCCCTTCTCGATCTTGAACCTCTTGATCCTTGGTGTTTAATGTTTCTAGCACTTCGGCTGAAAGCGTTTCAAGACCATTTATATTTAGTTTTGTAGCAATATCAGCAAGCGATTTGCCGACATCAGAATATGAAATATTTAGGATTTTTTCTGCTGAAGGGGTAAGAAGCCGAACAATAAGCTTTTCGGAAATCATGATAATTGGAATTTGAACGCTATTAAATAGGTTGGCAAGATCGCTACTTACACGAGCCAAATCCTGACTCCGGCTTTGGAGCTCTTCATTGACAGTTATCAATTCTTCATTGGCGGATTGAACTTCTTCCTTAGCGGTCGCCATCTCTTCGTTTGAGCTTTGAAGCTCTTCGTTGGCTGATAAAATTTCCTCACTGGCCGTTTTTAGCTCTTCGTTAGCCGCTTGTTCCTTTGCAATAAGCTCGTTAAGATACTCTTTGGTTTCCACAAGTTCCTGCTGAAGACGGGTGATTTCGGCTCCAGTTTCAGCTGGCAATTTCTCAGACTCTATTGCGTTGGCAGCAAGCAACTCAAACAGCACGACGAAATAATGACTGCCCGAGGTTGCTGTCGTAAAAGGAATCACATCAATGGCGACTACGTTTTGCTTTTGATCGGACGATTTCACCAAGCATTCTTTTCTGACCGACTCACCGCTTCCCTCGGCTTCGTGAAGCGCCATCCGAAGATCCATCAAAAGTCCTTCTCGACACATCTTGAAGAGGTTAGCAGTCACCTCACCAGGCGGGTGGAGGATAAAAGGACTGGTGTCTCCTCTGAATTGGACGACCTCCATATTCTCATTGATAATGACTCCGGGCGGCATATATTTTGCTTGAAGAGCCCTATCGGCTTCGCTCCTGATATCCATCTTTTCGACAGACTCTTGATGTACACGACTGGCCTTTTTTACGAAAATTGATCTATCCAATATGGTTTCTTTGACGAAATCGGGGATATATCGACCATGCGTTACCTGTCTTTTGGAAAAAATCTTACTGTCTTTGTGAACGTTCGCAAATAAATCCGTAGTGGTAGGAAGGTTGATGGATTCAGCGTTGCCGAGGAAGAGAAAGCCACCTGGATTTAGCGCAAAGTGAAACGTTGACAGAACTCGTTTCTGTAAATCTGGCGCAAGGTAGATAAGCAAGTTCCGGCAACTAATCAGATCCATCCTTGAAAATGGCGGGTCGCGAACAACATTCTGCTTCGCAAAAACACAACACTCACGAATCGCAGAGGCTACACGATAACCTCCAGTATCAGATCTAATAAAAAAACGTTTCAACCTTTCCGGAGACATGCTGTCGACGATGTTTTCGCTAAACTCACCAATTCGCGCCTTCGCAAGAGCAACTTCACTGATGTCTGTGGCGAATATTTCAATCTTCGCCATGAAACTAGTTTCATCAAAAAATTCAGCAAGGCAGATGGCAATGGAAAAAGCCTCTTCTCCCGTGGCGCATCCTGGAACCCATATACGTAAGGGCATAGAAACCTTTTGCGGCTTTCTGATCTGTGGAAAAACACATTGTTTTAAAGCTTCAAAACTTTCAGAATCACGGAAGAACGATGTGACCTTGATTAAAAGGTCCTCGTACAAACGGTCAACCTCAGATGGCGATGATTGGAGATAGGCGGCGTAATCATCGGCACTTTCGATATTATGAATTGACATGCGACGTGCAATGCGTCTTTGGATCGTAGGGGTTTTATAAAGCGCAAAGTCCGTCCCTCTGGCGGCTAGCAGTAAATCCAAAATTTTCGCAAAAATAACAGGAGGGTCTTCAAATGGTAAAAC
>CAILAO010000609.1 GCA_903832105.1 uncultured Pseudomonadota bacterium
CTGATAGCATCCTGGCGGCCATGATCGTCATAGGTTGCCCCTTGATGCTCTTTCTGATCCCGAACCAGAAACCACAGATGCTACCTACGGCCGGGACAACTATCGCTTTGATCATGATTGTCCGCCGTTTTCAGTCTATCGATGCAGTGACAATTGTCTTGGCTTTCGGAAGTGTTTGTTTTGCCATGTCGTGTAAATATTCATTTCTGCTGTCCGGCAGTATCGTGATTGGAACAGGAATTATAGCAGCGTATAGGAGCGGAAAATTCAATACTGCTATTTACGTAGCCCTGGCTGGTTTCTTAGTTTTCCTGTTTCCACTCTACCTACAGAAGTTTCTTTTTTACGGGGACCCGATTTCGCCATTACTTGAGCGCTTTCTCCAAGGTGATCCAGTAGTTATTCAGTTTGCCCAAGGGATAAAAGATTACAGAGATTCTTCCATGACATTCCCTCTGAGTTTGATTTTTCCGGCTTCAATAGGAACAATCAGTACTACCCTAGGCTTAGGAACTCTGCTTATTTTCGCAGTGTCAAAAATTCAGGGGTCCGCAGGAATTCTTGTGGTGTGCGCAGTGATATCCGCAATCATGACTTTTTTCATGGGACAGGTTGCGTCGCGTTTTTTTCTTGAACCCTACCTTTGGATCTCCGGGGCATTTGTAGCAACTAATACGTCGAAAGTTAAAACTATTTTCTCTAAACTAATGCTTGGGCAGATGGTGTGCGTGGCGGTTATGGCAGCTTTCGGAGCGGTAATACTTTTTCCCGGCGCATTATCAGCTTCATTACGTCATCAAGTCATGCTCCGATATGCCTACCAGTACGGCGAGGCAAAGTGGTTGGATGCTTTTCTGACTAAAAGCGCAGTAGTCTTGACAGATCTGAGATCCAAAGCGCTAATGCCCAGACCGTTCATGTCAAGTGAAAGAATTTACTGTTTGTTAATGGAAACAAATTTGGTGGAACTTGAAAAAGTGCCTTCCGTTCTAAAACACAACAATATAGACACATGGATAACGTCCGCCTCTCCACCCAATTCTTTCTTGAGCGCACTCTTCCCTGTACCAGTTACCGTGCCAAAGTCTTTTCGTACGGGCGTTAGAAACCCATGGAATACATCGGCAAGTTCAATTATGGTTTATCGATCGCAGTCCGACAAATGATAATAGCTCTTATAAATGACATTGCAAAATTCTTGTCCTGCCGACACAATCTTTATAGTTCCGATTCAAGAAATTCAATCTGATGGACAGAAATGATCCATCTAGCAATTGACGCGGTAGGAGCACGATACGGCGGATCAGCCACCGAACGCCTGGATATACTTCACACAGTAATAGACGATCCTCGCATCGACAAGGTTACTCTGTTTTGCTCACCTCCGGAGAAGCGTCTTTTCGATCTCCCGTGTTCGACGAAATTGATTGAAGCCCCTCAAAAACTGATCGATAAATATTATGTTTTGCGTTTGCTTTGGTATGAATACCTGCTCGGAATGGAATGCAAGAAGATCGGGGCAGACATTTTACTCATTGCCTCAAATTTCGGTAAAGCTGATTTTAACCTTCCTCACGTGACTTATGTACAGCAATCCCTGCCCTTTTCACAAGAGGCTATGAACACTCTTCCAACTAAGGATCGTTTCATCAATCGAGTTCGCAGGACCGTCATGAGACGTTCCTGCCGGAAGGCCTCTCGTGTCATATGTCAGAGTTCAACAATGCAGAATTGGTTGACTGAGGCATTTCAATTGGACCCGGCACGCCTTACCACGATTTATACTGTCCCAAAATCTTTACCAATAGAGCCTCTTGCAAAAGTGTTTTTTGGGGGGTTAAGCACGTGTAATAAATGAGCTTCACGGGCAGTCCCGTGGTATAGTGTTTTTAACAGAAAGACGCTTTGTCACAGGAGCCGCCAGTGAAGCTTAGAA
>CAILAO010000610.1 GCA_903832105.1 uncultured Pseudomonadota bacterium
TAAGGGGAAAGTCAGTGCGGATCTTCTGTTTTATAGTTTAAGTCCAGGAGCTGGGGTGACGATTAGTCTCGTGGGTGATGACGTTGTTATCGCAAGCACTATCACGCAATATACCGATGCGATGGCGAAGGCTGCTGCGGTAGCCGACTCGATCGCAGATTCAGTCACAAGCGTTGCCCCGAGCCAAAACGCAGTGTTTGACGCCCTTGTTCTTAAATCGGCAACATCACATAACCACTCTGGTGTCTACGAACCAGCAGGTCTTTCCACTGACGTCGTAACGACGACAAAGATTCTTAACGGTGCCGTGACGTCAGCCAAGATCGCTTCATGCTCCGACACGCAAATTTTAAAGATGTCAGGTGTGAATTGGGTTTGCTCAAGCGATGCTAATTCCGGCGGAACGGTGACAAGTGTGGCGTCGGGAACTGGGCTTACCGGTGGACCTATCACGGGTACTGGTACTTTGTCTCTTGCTACATCAGGCGTTACGTCTGGTACGTATACCAAAGTCACCGTAGATACGTATGGTCGCGCAACATCTGGAACTACGCTCGGAGCAAGCGATCTACCAAGCAGTATTGATGCTGCTAAGATTGGCAGCGGCGCTGTCGATAACACCGAATTTGGATATCTTAACGGTGTGACAAGCACGATTCAAACGCAACTTGATGGAAAAGTCGTTGGACCTGTTTTAGCTACTGACAACGCAATTGTTCGGTTTGACGGCACAACTGGAAAACTCGTGCAAAATTCTGGTGTTGTGATTAGTGATTCCGGTAACGTCGGCATCGGCACTGCAATCCCAACAAATACGCTCGATGTGGTTGGCTCGATCTCAGCAACAGGGCCAATTTTAGCACTAAATACCAACCAGGACCCGATACTTTCGGTGCAACCAGGATCACGATTCGTGCCATCTTTAACGAACACTTGGTATTACACTGGGGAAAATCTTACCATTACTGTGCCATCAGGCCCGACTCGTCGTTACCTTTTGGTCCTTCAACAAACAGCATACAATACCGGACCAATTTTAAATGCGCAGTTTCTCGTTGGGACATCAAGTGTTAGTCCCTCTATCGGGCAAATCATGATACAGTCCACGCGTATCGATGCTTTGGCAAGTGTGAGCGCAATGAAGGTGGTAGCGCTCGTACCAGGTACTTATACCTATTATGTTTGGGTCAATTATGGAGGCGGAACGCTGTCCAGCGCACAAGTAACAAACGCATCTGCGGATGGCCGGCTGTATTGCGACTTCTTTGCCTTACCGCTTTAAAAAAGTTTAACGAAAAAGATCAATGGTAATTTGAAGCGCGTAATTTGAGTCATTTGGTGCACTGAGCAACCGACTCCCGTAATGGTTTAGGTGCAATGCCGTTAAGCAGTTTCTGTAAGAAGAAAATTGTGTCATCATCCTAGATGTAGACTTAATCTTCTCGCTTCGCTTTAAACGAAAATTCAATTGAAAAATGGTAATACAAACCAGAGTCGTAGACATTCATTTCTACTATTTTGTTAAATAACCTCTTCGATAACAGTTCTAATGAGTTCATTCGCATTCGTTTTATTTGGGCATATATTGGCCTAATAACCTTCCAAAATTAAAAGATTTTATATTTTTCTCAAAAAATCACTAAAGTTTTCTAACATTCTTCCGAATCAATAGTATGGAGGAGTTCAAAACTCCGTCATCTCTATTAATGTCGTCTAACTGTCTGTTTTTATAAATTTTAGTGGAAGAACTACTAGGAACAATGCTGTAAACCATTATTCCAAGAAGGGGCTTATATGAGTAAAATTGATAAA
>CAILAO010000611.1 GCA_903832105.1 uncultured Pseudomonadota bacterium
GTAAATCGCCGATAAGACTAGTAGCACTAAAATGAGTATGGATCAAAATATGTATCCGCGCATATCAGATTCGAGCCTTCACAAATGAAGAGGTTGAATGTGTCCCTAGGTGAAATTCGTAAAAAAATGCAATCATTGAAGCCTGTTGCAGCGAAATGTTGGCAAGCGCTCACAGCATCCCTATGTAAATCCAAGGAGTTGGTAAGCGACGATCCGTTATCAACGACTTCAGCGACTTTATCAACGGCTGCGACAGCCGCAGAGCAGGTGGTTACTGTTATGTTTGTTGATATCATGGGATTCACGTCATTTTCAGAACACGCCGAGCCAGCGAAAGTGTTTTCCGAACTCAAACTAGTATGCAACCTCATCAGAAATCAAATTGTCGAGTGTGGCGGCATCGTTGACAAAACTTTGGGCGATGGCGTTTTGGCGTTTTTTGGTTATCGCAAAAACAGATCAGAAAATATCCAAAATCCAGCCTGTCACGCGCGGGCGGCGCTGGAGTGTGCCATAAAAATCCAACTAGCGAACGCACAACGTTATCGAGAGAACGCGACGGATCTTGTATATCCACTCAGGATCGGCATTAACACCGAGTTGGTATATCTTGGGAACCTTGGCAATAAGAGTATCGTTGACTTTACCTTGATTGGTAACGGCGTGAACGCTGCAAAACGTCTTGAAGAGGCCTGTGATCCATTTCGGGTGTTGCTAAGTCGTGCAACCTTTGACCTGGTCAAGCATGATTTCGGCGGCCAAAATGCATTGGTCTGTCGATTGGCTTTCATGAAGGATCACTCTGACGTTACCGAGTCATTTGAATATGATCCGTTTCGTAGTGATGAGACCATCGTCATTGCCGCTTTGAGAGAGTATTTCAAATTCATAGGTCGCGACAGGAAAGAAGCAAGACAATCGGTCCCGGACGATTACCCGGTCACGGTCAAAATCGGTGGTTCCATAGGACGCATAAAAGATTTTTCGTTTAACGGACTTTCCGTTGAGATGGAAACATATTACACCCGAAAAGTTGAACTTGAGGTTTATCCGGAAATTAACGACAAAAAAGATATGACCATGCTAAAAGACAGGAACATAGCACCATTTGTTGCCGAAATCCGCTGGGGTAAATCCATTGATGGCAAATACCTCCATGGTCTGCTTCTAAAAAGTCTGAATGAAAAGCAAAAACAGAAGTGGTGCAGCTTTCTTCACAAATACGCGAAAGACATTGCAGACCAAGAAAAAGGCAGAAAATAAATATGAGGACCTCTAGAAAATAGCGTAAGCCCTAAAAAAATGCACCTTACAGCCTTTCTAGCATCGCCAAAAGATAAATATGGAATTTTTCCACCAAATCTTGCGAAATCACGAACGGGCGGTATCGGACACCGGCCAAATCAAAAATCTTCTTTGCGACTTGAGTCTCAGGAGAGTCACGATACTTATCTGAAAGAAATACAATTTCCGCAACCTTGTTTGTGGCGATCAACTTGGCACATTCGTTACATGGGAAAAGCGTCACATAAAGTCTTGATCCCTCTAAATCAACGCCACAATGCATGATCGCGTTAGCTTCCGCATGAATCACGTATCCATACTTCTGAAACTCAAAAGGAACTGTCCGATCGTTACCCCACGGGATTTTTGATTCATCTATACCAGCAACGGCGCCGTTGTACCCCATGGCAATCTGGTGATTATTTTTATCAACAAAAACACACCCAACTTTTGTGCTGGGGTCTTTACTTTTATAGCTTGCAAGCATTGCTTGCAGCATAAAATATTCATCCCAATTAAGACTCGACTTGACCCTGATAAAATTGACTTCGACACCGGCATCGGAATTCTTCGGATCCATTCGCGTTAGCTCTCCCATTTTGTCACTCACTTTTTTGGACGTTCAGCCCACAAACGAACGATGTTAACAAGAGTCTTGACAGCTTGCTCCATAACTTCTACCGCGACCCACTCAAAGCGGCTATGGAAAAGGTTACCTCCTGCAAAAACATTCGGCGTAGGTAATCCTTTAAATGACAACGTAGCGCCATCAGTTCCGCCTCGAATCGACGTAAGCCGAGGAGTCATTCCTGATTTTTTGACAGCTTCCATAGCCACATCCAAAACCTCAGGATGCTGATCAATAATGAGCTTCATATTACGATAGCTTTCGCTAAAGTTTACTTCGCAGCCAACTTTCGGAAAACGTTTTTTTGTTTCCTCCGCAAACTCTTGAATAGCCTTTCTCTGCCGCATCAACTCTTCTTCATCGAAGGCCCTCAAAATCATCGTAACAGTTGCCTTTTCAACCGCGCTATTCATTCCCGTGATGTGCATGTATGGCTCGCGTTCCTCAGTATGTTCAGGAGATTTCTTATCAGGGAAAAGGGTCACAAAATAAGACGCCGCTTTGCTGGCATTGACCAATTTCCCTTTAGCATATCCCGGGTGAACGTTCGTTCCGGAAAAGACAATTTTCGCGCTGTCGGCCGAAAATGTTTCATTTTCAATTTCTCCTAAAACGCCGCCGCCATCCACCGTATAAGCGTATTGCGCTCCAAACTTTTGAACATCGAAATACTTGGTCCCCCCCCCAACTTCCTCGTCGCACGTGAAAGCAACCTTAATCTTCCCCCGGCGTATCGATGGATCGCTAATAAGCACTTCAAGCATCGTCATAATTTCAGCGATACCCGCTTTATCGTCCGCACCGAGAAGCGTCGTACCGTCCGATGTAATGATCGTGTGTCCGATGTGATTTGCGAGAATGGGCGACTGATCAAGGGTGATAGAATATTGATCATTCAATCTAATCGGTCCCCCTTGGTAGTTCGAGTGAATCTGCGGCTTCACGTCTTTTCCACTCATATCTGGAGAGGTATCCACATGTGAAATGAAACCGATCACGGGGACCGACTGATTCGAAATATTTCCGGGAAGTGTTGCTATCACATAGCCATAATCATCCATCGCGGCATCATGTAACCCAAGCTCAAGAAGCTCTTTAACGAGAACCTTTCCCAACTCCTTCTGTTTTTCAGTGCTTGGATATGTGGTTGATTCGTCTGATGCCTCAGTATCATAAGCGACGTAACGAAGAAAACGCTGCACGACCGATGGTAACTGTTTCATATCATTATCTCCCTTATCAAAACGCGTGAAGGCCACGTGAAAGTTCCTGAAGTACGGTCCTTTTCTCATAGCAAAAACAGAGCGAAAAATCGCCCTTTTTAACCAAACAGAAATTGTCCTGTTATTTCAGTGAGTTTTAGAGCCGCTGCCACGTATCGGCCATGATGACTTAGACTAACGGGAAAAGATTGACCGGTGGATTTTATCTCGATGTAAGGAATTCCGTGTCGATTGCTTTTAACCTCAATATCATTTTCATCAACTCCAGTTGTAAAAGAAAAAAGTCTTTTTGCTAAATCTCTAACCGCAATCGACTGACAGTTAGTCAAGAGCACTTTTGCTTTTCTATTTTCTTCGACGCCGACTACGGCTTTTTTTGAACTATCAACAACCACGCAGTGAATAAAATCTGACGTAACCTCAAACTGAAGTGGAAGTCTCTTCTTTTCAAAAAAAATGAAATTTTCATCTTCTTCAAAAAAATATTCTGAAGGATGGAATGTAAAAGACGGATCTCGCCTTTTCATCGCCTTATACGAAGCTTCTCTTGCTGCCCATGCTTTCCAGAGATAAAGATGCGGCTCGGCATGCTGTAGAAATCGGTCATATTCACTCTTAGATAGGACACGACTCGGAAACCTAGGATGAAATGAAAGATCAGGACATCGTAAGTCGACAACGTCATTGCCTAGCATTGGACATGGTGGACACAACAGATCGAGCCGCTTCAATGACTACTCACTTTAATGAAGCATTTTCTTCACAAGATGAACAGCATCACCGACCGTTGATATTTTATCAGCGTCATCATCATTAATTTGGAAACTGAATGCGTCCTCCATGTCGAGAACAATATCAACGAATTTTGCAGAGTTGACCTGCAAGTCTCTCAAAATGTTTGTTTCAAGAGAAACGTTTTTAAGGGCGCTTCTATTTTGCGCGTGTTTTGAAATAATGGTCATCACGTTACTCAAAATCTGTTGGTCATCAAATTTTTGCACGGTCGTCATAAATTTTTCCTCCAATTTTTAAGAATCATACAGCTATTCACATCGCCAAAACCGAAACTCGCTTTAGCTGCAATTTCAAGTGATTTATATGTCGTTTCACGAACGATACTGGGACTATAGGCGTTAAGCTCAGGATGCAAATCTTCGCAATTTAGTGATGCGTGAACGAAGTTGTTTTTGAGTTGGAGTACCGTCGCGATCGTCTCGATAGCTCCAGCAGCTCCAAGCGTGTGGCCTATAAGCGATTTTGTCGAATTAATAAGAGGTAGTTTTGATGGCTCAAGTTCGAGCCCTTCACTCCAGTTTTTCACTTCGACGGGATCTGCAAACGTTGCCGTGAGGTGACCATTGATATACTGAATATCGGCTGGTTTGATCTTTGCTTGAAGAACCGCTTCTCTGACACATCGTTTGACACCACGCGCACTAGGAGCCGTCATGCTGCCCCCAAAGCGCATCCCTCCACTGTTAATAGACGACCCAAGAATTTCAGCGTAAATCCTTGCCCCTCTTTTTATGGCAGTATCGAGATCTTCGACTATCAAAATTCCAGCGCCCCCCCCGGGGACAAACCCTGCCGAAGAAGCACTCATAGGCCTGGACGATGCTGTCGGTTGATCGTTAAATTTTCTGCACAGCACACGGAGCGAATCGAATCCAGCCCAAATAAAGGGACTAGTTCCTTCAACTCCACCCACAACCATGCGTTTTGCAAGCCCCATCTTGATGCGTTGAGCGCCCATGATAATCGCCTCAAGACCGGTACTGCAAGCAGAACTATTCGTCGTCACTTGATTTCCAAGCGCGAGTAGCCCACCGAGACGAGCACTCACAGCACTCGCCATAATCTGTTCAACGATGCTACCACCACACCTTCTAACCTGTCCTGCGACGACATTTTGATAGACCTTGTCAGCAAAAACGTCTATTCCACCGATGCCGGTTCCTACAACAGCTCCTGTATCTTCGTCCACGAGGTCTTCGTCCCATCGAGGGATGGAAAGCCCCGCGTCTTTAAATGCCTCAATGGCAGCGAGGCTCGCATAAATCATTCCTTCGTTCATCGCAACCAACATCGTGTTCGAAAGAACGCCGGTAGCTTTTTCTAGGATTCCCTGGGGGACTCCTCCTACTTGGCACCCGAAATTCAGCTCTTTAAGCTTTGGAATGAAACGTATACCAGAAGTGCCGCTTCTCAAAGCGGCGGTGAACTCATCAATTCCGTACCCGTTGGGCGCAACAATTCCTAAACCAGTGATGACAACGCGTGGATCCTTGCTTTTCATTTTTTAATTCCCACTCCAGAAAGAGTTGCAGTTGCTGCTAGGTCACCATTTTCTAAATAGAGATATGCTCGTGATTTCAGTTTTTTCATCCGCCAATAAAGTCTCTCTCCCTTCACGATGACTCGGGCTCCTGGCTCCACCTGCTTTAAAAATTCAGCTTCCACGCTCGAAAAAACTGTCAAATACTCATCATCCAAAACGCGCGGATTTTCTCTTGCTTCAAGCAGAATTTGATAGATTCCAAGCGCGACGACTGCTGTTTGCGCCATGGTTTCGACCATGATGACTCCAGGTGTGAGAGGAAACCCCGGAAAGTGGCCCTCATAAAACCATTCATTAGATCTGAATGTATACTCACCAACAATCCGCTCAGCATCAACTTCGACGATGCGATCAAGAAATCTGAATGGCGGTTTTTGCGGCAGAATTTCGAGGATTTTTTCTGATAGCTCCCTTATGGCGCTGACACCGTCCTGATGAAAGGCGCCTGCATGGGCGGATTTTCCGTGAACTTTGAGACTATAGGCTGACATTCCTTTTCGACGAGTTTTTGCAAAACCACTTTCCTCACTAGGTTCTAAGACAAGTACGCAAAGACTCTTTTTAGCCTCCTCTATGA
>CAILAO010000612.1 GCA_903832105.1 uncultured Pseudomonadota bacterium
AGCCAAGGATCGTCTGGCGGGGTTTGCTCGAAAGATTCGATAAAACGAGGTTTTGGCGCCAGCTCAAGACTCGTTCTATGAGCAACTTCGCCCGCCAACGTATGGAGTGTCATGTTCTTATCTTGAAAGCCGAGCAAATTGATCTCGATTTTAGCTAAGGCTTGATTTGAGACGAAGACGCTACCACAAATAAGTACCGAGAGATAAAAAACAGCACTTAATACGGCGGAAGTTTTGTGCTTTCTTCTCACGAGTCCGGTACCAAATTTGGTGAGATTCCATAGGATCTCGATTAGCAAGGCAAGACCCGCCAAGAAAGCGCACAATTGAATCCAGGGAAGAGGATCTTCCTCTTTTTTATGGGTGAGATCGGATGAAAACGCCAGCGATTCGTTCGACGCTCCAGGAGTATTCATTCTAAAGACTTCCGGCAACAAGTCGAAAGAGACTTCGTTCATCAAACTTTCACTAAGAGGGATATTGCTCATTTTCCTTAGCGAAGATACAAGATGAGGCTTTGATTCATCGGAGGATTTTTCCGGCAATTGTGCCGGTGATTTTGGGGAAGGCTCATACGTTTCATCAGCGATGTCTGCAATTCTAACCCAACCCCCGACAGAGGTTTGACTGCCATCTTGCAGACGACTAGTCCCCTTTTCATCGACAAGAAGTCCTTGTTCCTCGAAAAGCACTCTAATCAGAATAGGCATGGAAGCGTACTGAATACCCGTTGCTAATAAAGGTTTTAGCGGGACAGAAAACGCGGAGACTACGACAGGCTCTTCAAAAGCCCCATGAGAAATCCGTTTTACCATGGCGAGAGATTCCGAATACTCTCCAAGTCGTCCCCCTAGTTGCTTAGCACCCACGGCGTCAAGAACCTCAAGATATCTCTTGCGGGAATTGACGCTCTCACAGTAATCCCCTGAGGGCTGTCCCCCTTTCTTGTCAGAAAATGCACGGACGAGTTCCTGGTGACAGTGGCAGAGTTCGCTAAAATCGGCTGTCACATCGAAGGGGAGGATCCAAATTTTAGGGGCCTCAATGCCATTTGAGCTTTTCGCTTTCGAAAGAAACCGTTCGATCTCGGCAGGGCGAGGGCAAAAAGCATCAGTTCCCTTTCCTGTTCCTCCGATAAGGATCCAAAGTTTATATTTTTGAGCTCCGCCATTAGTCTCGACAATATCGATAGGAAGTTCCGTGCGCTTCCAAGGGATGTGAAGTGCGTCGAGTGATGCTGTCAACTGATAAACGGGATCATCCAACATGTTTTCGCCAAAAGGACCGCCGATCATCATAACGTGAAAAAGATCACCCGCGCGGAAGGTTCGGAAGGTGTCATCCAGCGTTATAGCATTCGAAACGTTTGAATTTTCACCATCAAGGATGAGATTCCATGTGATCGACTTTTCATCGACATATTTTGTTGTGTATTCTGGTGACCAAGTTTCCGTTTTATTCACGGCGGTGTCCAGATTGGTTTCAGTAGCGCCTTTTTTCGAGCGATCGATCATTTTGGCCATAGCGGACTCGGGCCAGCTAACGCGGAGCGCTACGCGATTAAGCGTTTGAGGGATATTCCAGTGTACCGACTGTAAGATGGCACCTCTATAGGAAGCTTCAAGACGGCCGCTGATCTCTCTTTCTTTCCCGGCTCTGACCAGTTCAACGTCCCAATCTGCGATTGATCCCTCGCCTTCTGAGACGAGGGACGCACGATTGATAAATACATTACTTTTCTCCGGGAAACTGGGATCTTCAACCGGAACAAAAAGTAGTCTTGTCTCCTGGGATAGAAAATTCCAATTAAAACCACTCCAAGAATATTGATCGCGATCGGATAAGAGAAAAAAGCGATCAATGGTTCCAATGCTGCCTAGTTGGGCTTTCACGGCTGAACCGAGTCGAACTCCTGCACGGTGAAAACCGATCGATTTAATAATGACCCCGACCTCTTCTTTGGTCTTAGGCTCATAGATTTCTGAGCTAAAGCTTGTCGAAAGCGAAACGATCCCAGCAGTTTTTATCGAAGAGAAAAGCGCTCCCGCTAACGCCGCATATTGATCGATAGAGGTATGAGCTGAGACCGAAGGGCTGAGATCAACAAAAATATGAGACTTTCTTTTCGTGGATTCATCCGCAGCGAACTTCTTTATATGCGGTTTAAACGACAAGAGAACGAGCATTAGTCCCGCCAAAATAAAGCACACAAGCGGTATAAAGGGGGGCTTTGTCAAAAGAAGACGAGGCAATCTAAAAGGAACGTCATCAAGAATTCGGACGGTGGGAAGCCAAAGGCGTATCATTTTTTTGCGTACTAAAAACCAGACAGCGACACCTACCGCGAAAAAAAAGGCACTGGCTATTGCGACCAAACTGAAGCTAAATCCAACGTTCACGTTAAGCCCTCATCATTAATTCCAAACACTGCATATATTGGCTAATTGCCGTTCGCTCATTCACAAGGAAATACTGGCCCCCTTCTTTTTCGATATCGTTTTGCAGGGCCGCCTTCCAGCGATTGAGCTGGCGCAAATAATTGTCGTTTTTTTGGAGTGCATCACCTAAAAAATCTTTCCTTTTTACTCCGTGATCAAAATAGCAGACGTCGTTTTTCATCCAATTTGAAGTCAATTCAAAATGACTCAGCACGTGGAACAAAATTCCTCGTCTTTGTTCCTTTAAAAAACGTCTGAGATTGTTGATATCGTGAGAATCAGGGGAACCTGGAGAGTTAGCGGGATCAGCTAGAGCTAGGCCATCACCGATCCAATAACTCACATCGAAGTTATACTTGGTAGAATCTGTTTTGACACTCCACTTCAGTTTTCCTAGGTCACCCTCGGCCGAAAGTAGGCTGCTTACGCCAAACTTGTAGGATTTCAGCTCTTCAAACACGGCTAAAAGATTATGGGAAGAATTGGGACTATACCGAGCACGGAGAGGCTCTCCATTGTCCTCGTCGCAAAAGATGATCTCGGTGTGATCGCCTCCTCGGATGTGCGCGTGGGCGATATGAAAAGCCATGCGGGCAGCGATTTCAAATTTCGTCGGATACCTTGAGGAATATTGAGAGGGAATGTTGAGATCTGCCCAGGTTTTTTGGTTAGGCCACCGCATTGTATCGTTTGCTTGGATAAATAGGCCCACACTCGCGGTAACCTCCGGACGAAATTCACGGACCATCAATTCATCGGTTCTAGCAAAAGCGCGCCAATCGATTAACTTGACAGGATCTCCTCGAACGTATTTTCGGGCGGCCTCGGCCTCGCGACTAGGTTTGCGGAGTGGTGTGATAAAACTTCCTTGAAATCGATCTCCCACCTTAAATGCATTAAATAAAAACGACATTGCCAAATTCGGTTCCAAAAAAGCGAGAGTCGAGCTATCCATAGCGTCTCGGTCATCTTCAAATGTTGATCGCGTGAAGTCCGGCGATGTCATGAAAGCCCCTTGGCGAGATTTTTATAGCGAGACTCTAGCCTCTCAAGAAGATGCTCGATCAAACGATCTTCGCTGCCAAGTTCTTGTGCTGCGCGTACTTTGATTTTAATTCTGTGACGGAACACTGGTTTCACCAGACGTCGAATGTGTTTCCAACGAACGATCTCTGATCCTGAAAGTAACGCAAAAGCTCGACTTACTGAGACTAGACTAATGCCAGCACGTGGGCTTGCTCCATACCATATCGCGCCACGAAATTCTTCGGGGCAGAGTTCATCTTCGGGACGAGTTGACCGCACGAGTTCTTTGATCGCTACGATCAATTCTTCATCCACTCGTAGATCTTTTGCGCGGCGGATCATCGCTGCGACAAGAGCTGCATCGAGATTCTTACCGGCTGCTGCTTCTGATATCTTGAGTGCTTCTTGATCTTTTGCGATGAGTTCGCCAATCAATCGATTCTCGACATGTTCTTTTAGAAGCTTTTCTTCGGCCGCTGAGTCCGGATAAGAAACGAGCGTATGCAGTAAAAACCGATCAATTTGTGCTTCGGGAAGGGGAAATGTTCCCTCGAATTCGTAGGGATTTTGAGTTGCAAAGACCATAAAGGGTTCTGGTAACGGATGAAGTTTTCCGCCGACCGTGACAGATCTTTCTTGCATCGCTTCGAGAAGGGCAGATTGCGTTCTTGGAGAGGCGCGGTTAATCTCGTCTGCCAGTAACAGGTTTACAAAGACAGGACCGGGAGAAAACTCGAACTGTCTATTTCCCGACGTCTTATCGATATTGAGTACGTCTGAACCCACGATATCCGACGGAAGTAAGTCTGGAGTAAACTGCACACGGCCAAATTTAAGTCCGAGATGCCTCGAAAAGACTTTGACAAGTGTTGTCTTGGCAAGTCCTGGCGCACCTGTCATGAGAATATGTCCACCCGCAATAAGCGCGCACAATGTTTCGGTTACGAGATCCTCCTGTCCAAAAATAACCTCGCTTACCATCTTGCGAAGATCCGTTGCGCTCTTGGCAGCCTCCTCCAGTGTCAACGTCCTGATCTCACTCATATTTCCATTCCCTTTTCTAGATCTTTGACTATGAATCTTTCTGTTAATTCTTCCATACCCTAGAAATTGTACCTTAATCACCCACAACCCAAAAGAGGAGCGAGTTCTTTTTTCGCAGTTTGGCATTGATGACGGTGAAATCTCACTTCGAGACATCTTTGAGACATGAGCTGCCTCATCTTTAAGCGTTCGGCGAACTTAAGTGCTCTGTAACGGCCTGTAATAACAGGGTATATCGCAGTTCTGCCCGGACAATTTTTCTTGGCATGTGCTTTGAAGTAGATGTTTCCGACATAGAGCGCGGACCTTCGCGTTTCTTTCATGAAAACATTTGCAAGGGGAGGCTCTAATCATGACAAAGTTTCAACTCGTCGACCTACCATATGCGTACGACGCACTCGAACCCCATGTAGATGCGAAAACTATGGAAGTACATCACATGAAGCACCATCAGACTTACATCAGCAATTTCAACAGTGCTCTCGAAAAGGTTCCACAATTTAATGATGTGCCTATTGAGCTGCTGCTGATGGATCTTGCCAGCGTTCCTGAAAATATTCGTGATGCGATTCGAAATAATGGAGGCGGGCATTTTAATCACACCCTTTTTTGGAATTCCATGGGCAAGAATCGCGGCGGCAAACCTTTGGGAAATATCGCAATCGCCATCACAAAGGATTTTGGCTCATGGGACGAACTCAAAGAAAAAATAAAATCGGCTGCTTCAGCACGATTTGGCTCTGGCTGGGCTTGGCTCTCTTTAAACAAAAATGGAAAGCTCCTCGTACATTCCACGCCAAACCAAGATAGTCCGATCATGCAAGGCCTGAAGCCCGTCTTTGGAATTGATGTGTGGGAACATGCCTACTATTTAAAATATCAAAATAGGCGAGGTGACTACATCGACGCGTGGTGGAATGTGATTGACTGGGAATCAGTGAACGCAAGATACATGATGGCGCTTGGATCGCTATAAAGATGACGTGAAGCAGGCGAATTAAACTTCCCTTCCTACCTCGCTTACACAAAAGCTGAAACCGACAATGATCGATGTTTTTCGAGGTGCCCGTCCCCATTAGTTTAAAAGCCCACTTCCAACCCGGAAAGGATTCTCGCGGGAGGTCTGTTGATGGCTGGGTCAAGATCAAATTCAAATTAGAGATTCCAGATTAGCCTCATTAGAAGCTTCCGAAAAGAATGACTTTTTTCAATGTTTTGCTATGAGACATAAAATCAGCGTCGTTATTAATGTTCGGGCATTATAAAAAGGCTTGAGAAATCAGTATGCTGACGTAGAATGGGCGCGCTATGTTTATCGATGCCCATTGCCATCTTACCGATCTTCGTTTTGAAGGGATCCGTGATCAGGTTATAGAAAAGGCCAGGAAAAGCCAGGTGACGCACTTTATTCAGGGTGGTGTAGACCTTGCGGAGTGGGATAGGCAGGTGGAGCTAAAGAGAGCTTTGTCTTCTACTGTCACGTTGGTTTTTGGCATCCACCCTTGGACGATTGCTCATCAATCTGATGTCGCCCTGCGACAAGCCTTCGATAGACTTCCAGAATATCTAAAGGAGGCAAAAGCTCTCGGCGAGATCGGTCTAGACTTCGGGCCTCGAACCTCGAAGGATTCTTATGCCTTACAAGAGGAATATTTTCGGAGGCAGTTAAGGCTTGCTAAGGAGGGGAAGTTCCCCGTGGTTCTTCATGTTGTGCGGGCGCATGATCAAGTGATGAACATCCTAAACCAAGAAGGTTTTCCTGCGGTAGGGGGCATCGTCCACGCATTTAGTGGAAGTTACGAGATAGCAAAGCGATATATTGATCTCGGATTACACCTATCTTTAGGCGCTGCGGCCACTCAAGAGAAATATCAGGAAACTTTGAGGAATCTTTCTCTCGATTCAATCGTGGTTGAGTCGGATGCACCGGATATGCTCCCGCGAGGAGTAATACCAGATTTTTTCGATTCTGAGAGAAAACCACTTAACGCGCCTCATGCGATCTGGTACGTAGCTAATGCAGTCGCAAAAGCAAAGAACATGCAGCCTGAAGATGTTTTGAAGGTGAGTGGAAAACATTGCTCTGAGATTTTTCGTCTAAAGTTGGATGGCCACGATGGATGATCAAGTAAAAAATTATGATAAGCGTTTTGATCGCGTTGCTCGCCTGATCGGAAAAGACGGCTTAGAGCAGCTTAGAAATTCATATGTCTTAGTCGTGGGACTTGGTGGGGTCGGGTCATTTGCGGCAGAATCCTTAGTAAGATCCGGCGTTGGTACGATAGGGCTTGTTGATTTCGATAAAGTTTGCATCATGAACTTTAATCGCCAGATCCAGGCTCTTGAAGGGTCTGTCGGTCAGTCGAAGGCCGAGCTTATGGCAGAGCGATGCCGATTGATCAATCCCGCAGCGAATATTATCTGCCAGGTGAAATTTTTTTGTCGCGATACGACGCAGGAAATTTTTTCCAGGAGACCTGACTTCGTCATTGATGCGATTGATCATGTCACGGCGAAGTGCGTATTGCTCAGACACTGCCATGTTGAAAAGATTCCTATTGTCACGTCAACCGGTTCAGCGGGGCGCCTTGATCCTACGCAGATCAGGGTTGTAGATTTAGCAGAAACCGACGTTGACCAGCTCGCGCGGTGGGTCAGAAAAATTCTTCGACGAAAATATGGTTTCCCAAGGACGGGACCGTTCGGAATTCCTGCCGTGTACTCTATAGAACCTTCCGTGGATCCCAGGACTTTACCCGCAGATCAATCACCAGGTTCTCAATGCAATTGTCCAAACGCAAATTTGGAATTTCAGAGTTGCCGCAAGAGAAACTTGGTTCGTGGAACGACGGCCTTTGTCACGGGCGCTTTTGGTATGACTTGCGCCTCAGTTGCGGTGAGGCATTTATTGGCAGTTAGTGCCCAGGAACATCATTAGCTTAAGCTTATTTTTGGGCCTGGGGTGATGATTTTCTTGACAAATTTGCCGATAGATCATATGAGTGATAAGATCCTGAGATTGCTGTTATAGCTCTCTTATGGCGAGGTAGCTCAGATGGTTAGAGCGGCGGATTCATAACCCGCAGGTCAAGAGTTCGATTCTCTTCCTCGCCATTGTCCCCCAAGTCTTCCGAAGGCAAGGTTAATGGGGTTCTTATCACTTCATGGTGGCAACACCAGTAAATCCATCAGGCACATGCGTTTAATAACGGTTCTTATCACTTCATGGTGGCAACACCAGTAAATCCATCAGGCACATGCGTTTAAGGTTCTTATCACTTCATGGTGGCAACACCAGTAAATCCATCAGGCACATGCGTTTAATAACCTAAGTCGATAATTTTGAAAAGACCTATATCCGTAAGCCCTCTTTCTTATTAGCTTTG
>CAILAO010000613.1 GCA_903832105.1 uncultured Pseudomonadota bacterium
CCGCGTCTGTAACATAACCAGCAGATAGACAAAAGCTATAAGAATTGCACTGTAAAGAATAAAACGGTAAGGGGAAGCTGATGAGCCTATTGCAACACTATCCAACACGACAGAACCGCTTGAAACACCCCTAATTATGAGTGCAGATAGATATATGCTATACAATAATCCCATCAGGAAACACAAAAATAGACTAAATATCCGTACATTTTAGTTGCACAGGGTAAAAAAATCGTACGTCCTAATTAATGATGATTTCATCAGTTCCTCCCTGATTCAAATCCTTGTTTATATTTGATGGCGATGAAATGAGAGGCCCTAACCCGAACATTTTATCACAAAAAGAGCACGAATAAAAATTGAGTATAAAAACTAGCTAGTTACAAAGAAAAAACGGCTCCTCAAAAAATGAGGTCGAAGAAGACCTAACTCCTTGCAGAACGACACGAACTGAAACACTTCATCTACGAGAGGTTTTCTCGACTTTATAACCAAGTTCATCTGCCATTTTCCAATGAAGCTGGGCATCATCAACAAGGCCAAGCTTTCGAAGAGCGAATCCTATTCTGAAATGAGCTTCTGGGAAATTAGGAACCAATTCGATCGCGATTGAGAACTCATCTTCAGACTCTTTCCATTGCTCGCTTTGCGCGTAAGACATTCCCAGATTAAAGTGGAGTTTCGCATTGTGAGGATATCTGGCCGCGTCTTTACTGAAGAGGGTATAGCTCGTTGTCCAATCGATGGTCCTGTATAAGCTGAATACATAAAATAGTGAGGGAACGCTCGTGATAAAAATCATGACTGCATAAAAAACAATACGCCTTGAAAATAATTCCAATTTTTTAAAATAGATCCTCGCCACGACTAGTGACAGCATAATGGTGAGGCCCGCTCGAAAACCATAACCAAAGCGTTCTGCAAATATAATTTCCATGGTTCCAAATGGATCAAGAACAGGAAGAATTGTCATCAACAGAAAAACTACTGGAACCGAAGCAGACATCTTTTCACGCCAAGGAAATCTACCAAAGAACATTAGCATAACCACTGTAAAAATCATTGCAATGATGACCCACACTTGAAGAAAGTACCCAGGCAACGGAAGTGTACCCAGGCTATAATCAGAGCTGAGGGCAAAGGGCCAAAAATAAAGCCGTACATAATGTCCAAGAAGAGCAACCCGCGAAAAAAGACCGTCGATAACATCCATGGTTACAAGAGGATTCAATAAATAAAACGGCTTAGTTGTCGTCCGTAGCATGGCGGCGTAAATCAGGAATCTCGCGTCAAGCCAAGAAAAGAGAATAGCTCCAAGAAAGAACGAAGCTCTAAAATGCTTTTTCCAGAGGAAATAAAGTATCGAAAGGCCAAGCCAAACAAATCCAGTCTCCTTCCATCCCGGTGCTAACCCGATCAGAAGAACTCCCATGACCGGAAGTCGCGTAAAGAGCAATAACCCTCCAAGACCGCAAATAATAGGCATCGTCTCCATCAGGCCAATAACTTGAGCTGTAACTTCAACATTCGCGGGATGAAAACAAAAGATTGAAGCGCCAAATAAAGAAATTGTTTCCACAGCAGCTGTAGAAAAATCTTGCTCCCTTGCATAATCTGAATAATAGGCAGTGAGCGCCGATCTTGCCAAAACATAGACCATAAGACCTATGATTACATGGGAAAGCATCACCAGAATGCGCAAAACATTGACATAACTCGACGCAAGAGAGACTGTCGTCAAAAAAAGCGGCCTATAAAGACTTTCTGCGGTTTGAACCGAAGAGACGCCCGCCCAATATTCTTTTGTCCAAATTGAAACAATATCTTTAGAGAGCACGAAGGCATTGTCTTCCAAAATGACCTTGTCATTATGGACTGGAGATGAGTTCCTTAAAATGTAAAGTGATGGGACTTCACACATCAAAATGAAGGTCCCTATAGTCATTAACTGCAACAAGCGATTTTTCATAAACTTCGTCGACCTAACGGTTTGGTAACTTCATATAAGCAAAGAGCGTTTTGAAAACATGTCACAGGAGAAAGAGTCTTTAAAAGACGTAGACTCTGATGATTGATTACATAACCATCGAGATAGTTATCACTGACGACAACAAATCCGCTGAAATCACCACTGATCAAATCAGGTTCGCCAGGGATCTCCGGGAATGATGAGAGTTTTCGATAATTTTTGATTTCATATAGCTCAGGAAGCGTCCCCCCGAAGAGTGCAAGAGCAAGCGGGACATCGGGATGACCTTTTCTCCAAAGACCGAGTTCCTTGAGCCCTTGGCCCCAATCCGAGTTACTATCGGCAAGCCTTGCCTGCTTTCCAGCCAGCGGGTTCTGATATGAAAGCAAGGCATCCCGGTTTAAAGTTGTCTCACATGCAAGCAAAATCACGAAGCTGATTGCATATCGATGCGATTTGACTTCAAAACACAAAATCATGATGAGCGCGTAAATCAGTGGCAAAACAAGTCTGATGCCGATACCAGGTAGAATAAACGCAGCGGCGATCAAGCTCGACACCAGAGTCAATGCTGTCGCGGTAAATCTCCATTTTCCGAACTCATCTTGAATCCAGACCTTCTTTACTACTACGTAGAGCCCAAGCGCAATCATAGCCAAGCTCATTTTGCATAACACGGCTTGGAGAAAATACCTTGGCTCCGTCCAAACAGTCGTATCACCATCTAAAAAACTGCGCCTAAAATTCGGCGGTTGTTTAGAAAATGTAAAAAATGGATGCTCCAGGACACGTGAGATAGCCCACCCTATCCCAACGCCGCTCACCCAAAAAACGGCCAACCGAGGGGGGATTTTTTTATGAATAAAGCCAATAAGTATGACAAAGCACCAGAGGATCGATGTCATCTTGGTCGCCCATGCAAGCCCAAAAAGCAAAATTGAGAAAAGCCAACATATTTTTCTTTCGACGATTCCAAAATACGTCGCTAAACCGAGAAACCCGACAACAGCAAGATCATTCCCTGCGATTGAGCTCAACCCAAGCAGCGACGGTTCAAGTAAGATGACTGCAACAAGAGTTAGAAGACCAGGAATAGGCA
>CAILAO010000614.1 GCA_903832105.1 uncultured Pseudomonadota bacterium
GTCTTTATATGCAGAGTTTTTGTCATTCGATACTTTCGGAACGGAACGTCTGCGCATTGACTCTTCTGGCAACGTCGGCATTGGGACGATAGGCCCGGCGAACAAGCTGTCGGTTTCTGGCTCCGCTGATTTCAGCGGCAATGTCGGCATTGGCACGATATCGCCTGGTGCCAAACTCGACGTCGCTGGCAATATTCTTGGCGAGGATTTGGTGCGCATCCAGGGGGCACAAAACGTTCCAACCGGTGCGACAGGCGTCGGACTTGAACTATTCCAACTGAACGGCATCGCATATGTCCAGGGCTTCAACCGATCGGCCACAACCTACGCACCAGTCCAGTACTATGGCTCTTCTCATTCGTTCATGGCGGGAAATGTCGGCATTGGTACTACGTCACCATCGGAAAAATTTGAGGTTAATGGAGTTGCCAAGGTAGCCTACTTCAAGGTTGTCTGCCCGACAGGATTTACAAGCGTTGAATCTCAAGGGAGACAGCTTGGTTGCATTCAAAATACGGAACAAGGGACTGCGACTTGTTTAAATGCACATCTCAGCTGTTTTGATAACTACGGTGGAAAATTACCTACATACGGTCAAATAGCCATAGCGTTTAGCAGATTATCCTTAACGGACACAACAGATGATGACGAATGGGTTGATAGTGCTGGCTGGGATTCTGGAGTAAAACTCTGCGGGCAAATTGGCACAGACTCCCTGGCTCGCGCGAATCAGCCACACTTAACTTCTGCCTATCGTTGTTGGATAGAACGATAGTTACAAATCTAACTATTTGATTCTAAAGTGCTGGTGTTCCTTTTACTTTAAGAGAGATCGATACTTTCGCGTCCGAGATGCCAGACACAACTTCATTCAGCATGGTCCCGAATTCTGTGTCGTGCATAAGATAGGCAAAACGGTTGGTGATCTCTGGGGGGCCACTTGCTATAACTACAAGCGGGATCGAGGAGTGCGTATTTGAAGCCCAACTTATCATGTAATAATTCTTCAGCTCTCTCGAAATCAAAAACATTCGAACATCGTCGACATCGGCGAAGCTTGTATCCTTAACACTCTTCTGAACGATCTCATCAGCACGTTCCTGGGAAACGGTATATCCCGTCGCTTGGTAAATAATATCGGTCATTTTTTTGGAGGATTTTTGCTCGGTAGGTAGTGAGTCAAACGACTCTATCATAGTTACGATGCTACTCTTTTGGCCATATAAGCGATCTAAAATTGCCGGATTTCCGTAGTTCAAAGCCGCGAGATATTCTGAACCTTTAAAGGCATTTCCATCGAGTGCGACAGGCTTTGGTTTTTCATCGTTTGCGTAAAAAAATGCTGGGCCGCCAGTTTCATGATCTCCAGTTACTAAGATCAAGGTGTCATCGCGATTCTTTGCCCATTCATATGCAACTCCAATCGCCTCGTCAAATTGCAGCATCTCATGAAGAAGTCTCCCGGCGTCATTGTAGTGACAAGCGTAATCAATCTGTCCTCCTTCAACGATCATGAAAAAGCCTTTGTCGTTTTCACCTAGGATTGATATCGCTTTTTCAACCATCTCGTTTAATTTTGGTGATGCTGGGTTGGGGCTTCTTGAATTTTCTCTCAGTGTTAAGGCATCAGGAAGATGAGATGAAGAAAACACTCCGATAACCTTTTTTGCCCGAGTTTTGCGTAGGGATGATCTATCAAAAACAAACTCATATCCATTTTTTCTCGCAGCGGAAATTAAATTGTAATCATCTTTTCGTTCTGTTCGAAGTGATAAGTGACTTGGGATCTCTTTTCTTAAAGATTTGTAAGCGTCAGAGTTTTTGTTTTCGACAGATTGTGGGAGGAGCATGCTTAATCCGCCGCCCATCATGACATCAACACCGCTACTTACAAGATCGAGAGCAATGTCAGACTCTGAGGTTCTTTTCGTGTTGTGCGCGACAAAAGTAGCGGGAGTAGCGTGGGTTATGCGGGTTGTTGTGACGATGCCAGTCGAAAGACCGTTTGCTCTAGCTCTTTCGATGACATTTTGTGCGATATTTCCGTCAGCATTGACACCAATCATACCGGTCCTGCTCGGTTGTCCTGTGGACATTTGTGTTCCTGATCCGGCGGAGTCATTAACCAGCGCATCGAAAGGCCATGTGGTCATAAGACCGACGTGTCTTTCTTTCATTAATTTTTCCAAATAAAGAGTGCGATCGGGAATCACAGAGTTGGGGGCCTTTTTGGCATAAGTCATGGCAATCCCAATCTGAGGAGGTCCCATGCCGTCGCCGATAAAAAGGATGACGTTTTTAACCCGGTCTTTGGCAAAGCTGCTTGAAGAAAGAAGTAACGCAAAATAAAAAACGAATTTTGTAGCTAATGTGACTTTTTTACTGTGAGTGTCCATCCCGCATCTCCAAAGAAGTTTCGTGCAAGGACACCACTAATATACGGAGTGAGCAAAATCAAATGGGATATTGAACAAACTTAAAAAATTCGAGGCCCTCGAAGTCTAACCCCATGATCTTATGTTTGTTTTAGTGTGTTGCTACCGAAATTAAAAAGATACGTTGTGCTTGGCCGAGATGGTCTACACTTTAAAACGATTCAATGAACTTCCAAGTCATTTCGACTGTACCATCGAGTTCTTCTTGGAATGCTTCTTTATTCATGGCAAATGAGTCATTTAACTCGATTCCAAAGCCAAGAGTGTGCTTTTTCCAATAATAATAGTCTGCGCTTGAGCCTGGAGCGATGTAGATGATATCGGAGATCGGTCCGACCTCGTATCCTAGAGGTTCGGCCATTTTGCGGCCTAGCGACTCAAAAATCTTCTTATCAGCTTCCGGAACTGGGTCGTGTGTGTACGCCCATGGGTACATGACGAGCCCACCGCTTGAATGAAGATCCATGGACCCGGCGAAGTTATGGCTGTGGAAGAAACTTACGATAGCTGTGATAGACGCGGCTTTTGGCACATAGTTTGGCTGCTCGGGCCAAGCATACTCACGGTTCGGATCGACGCCGTTGTCATAACGACTTCTGCTGGCATAGCCATCGGCGTTGAGAGTTGGAACGAAGAAAATTTCGTGGTCGTTAACTATTTTTGTCAATCTTTGATCTTTTCCGTAGTTGGTCACCAATGCCCTAATGGCCTTCATGACAACTTCTGTGCCTTCGATTTCGTTGCCATGTGTCGCGCCGCTGATCAGTAGCTCTGGCTCGTTTTCATCGGTTGCCACGTTATCAGAAATTTTGAGAGCGAATAGGTTGCGTCCTTGCTTTGACTTTCCATAGACTTCGTACTTCGCGATACTTGGATAAGACTCGGCTAACTTCTTTACCTCGTCCTCTACGCCGGCATAGGTATAAAACTTCTTGAGAATACCCGGCGATGCCTTCTCAGCACGTCTAAATACGTCGGCGATGTCAGCTTCTATCTGGATGGCATCGGGATCCAACTGTAAAAGTTCTTTCACTTTTGCCGCTGGTAGAATGACCTCAAAAGTTCCATCAGGTAACTTTTTGGTGACTTCAAACTTTTTCGCGATTTCGTTCATTACGAACTCTGTCTCCGGGGAAACGAGGTAACTTGCTAAAACAGGATTGGAAGGATCACGGAATTGATCGCCTAAAGAGTCAAAAGCAAAAAAAGCAAAAATGCACAGCACGGTAGTTCTGAAAAACATAAAACCTCCCTGTAACGTTTTCCTGATTACTGAAAAGTACTAAAAAAGAGGAACTGTAATGGAAAAATTTGTTCTTACTATAAGTTTATTTTGCCTGCGAACTTCTGTAAAGGACCACGATTCCACTGCCGCTTCTAAAGTGTGGTTACGACTACAAGCTGTCAAATCCTTTGACAGCTCAAAAAATCTAGACTTTAAATTTCAATAAAAATCCACAAAAGAAACTTTTTTAACAGACTATTATCTAAAGGCAATTCTGCGGAGATTTTTTTCTCTAAGTTTTTCCTCAAAACTCGCCGATAAGACGAGCATAGAGTGGAGTGTACTCGGGTTTTCTTAAATTCGTACGAAGAGAGCACTTGCGTTTATGTTTTTTTGTTTTAAAAAAGGCATTCTTGATAAAACCCTCAGACAACTGATCGGAGTCGTCTGTTTTTTACCATTTTTACAAATGGCTCTAAGTTGCGCGGACGATAAACGTTCAACCGGAAAAGCTCTTTCGGAAAAAGCTGCCCTTCAGAACTTTGACGCCATTGAAGCAAATTTGTCAGCGGATGCTCCAGGCGCTCGATTGATAAC
>CAILAO010000615.1 GCA_903832105.1 uncultured Pseudomonadota bacterium
AAGCTCAGACTGCCCGCATACGCTTCGCAGGGTCGTCTGAGCCAATTGCGAGGTCCCATAGAGATAGTTCTCAATCTCTATAACCGCTTTGGTGGGATCCATCACCCTGAAGTATATGACGGCGTTGACTTTTATCGAGACGTTGTCCTTCGTGATGACATCTTGAGGCGGAACATCCATTGTAACCGTCCGAAGACTGACCCTGACCATTCTGTCGACAACAGGGATCAAGAAAATGATTCCCGGACCCTTGTGGTCAATTATTCTTCCTAGTCTGAAGACTACGGCTCGTTCATATTCATTGAGAACCTTGACAGCCATAAAAAGAAAAGCTAAAGCGAGAAGAATGACTATCCCGAGAGCGTACATTTGTCCTCCTTGTCAACAAAGCCTGACATTTGGTTTTAAGATGTTGTCACGTTCACGAGAACCATGACTATCAAACCCCACCATTCGGGGCAACAGTAACTTCAAGATTCTGAATTTTTGTCACTCTAACCTTTTCCCCTTTGGGAATCATTGTCTCTGCCCTTGCGTTCCAGTATTCTCCACGTACCGCTATTTTGCCGGTAGGATTAATATCGGTGAGGGCTGTCCCTACCTCCCCAACCAGTCCCTGTTGGCCTGTTCTCGGCTTGCGCATCCAGGCCTTAACTACCAGTCCCAGGACAACGATAAAAAAAGCCGAAACAGTGGATACCGTTGGGATAATCACAGACCATGAAACTCTCATGGCGACTTCACTGGAATCGAAAAGCATGACTGATCCCAAGGTCAGACTTATGATGGCCCCCAGAGACAACAGACCGAATGACTGAACTTTGAGTTCCAAAACAAAAAAGATGATTGACAATATCATCAAGAGAATGCCCACGTAATTCACCGGGAGCACCTGAAGGGCGAAAAAAGACAGCAGCAGACATATGCCACCGGCGACACCCGGGAAAATTAATCCTGGATTGTAAAGCTCCATCATTATGCCGAGGCCACCTATCATCATTAGGATATAGGCCACATTGGGGTTGGCTATCACGTCCAGGATCTTGAACCTCATGCCGGGAACAATCCGTTCCACTCTTGCATCTTTTGTTTTGAGGACAAAGACCCGCTTGTCTTTCTCAATTCTCGACCCATCGAGTTTATCAAGCAGCTCTGGGACTGAGTCCGCTATCAAATTGATCACCTTTAAGTTTAAGGCTTCTGAGGCCGTTATCGAAACACTTTCTCTTATAGCCTTTTCCGGCCATTCGGCGTTTCGTCCTTTTTTTGCAACTATGCCTCTTATATAAGCTGTTATGTCGTTCATAATTTTTTCGGACATGGTGGCGTCAATTTCCTGCCCGCCTCCACCAACAGGGTGAGCGGCTCCAATATTTGTCCCCGGCGCCATTGCGGCAACATCAGCGCAAACGGCGATCAATGCCCCCGCGGACGTCGCGCTTGAACCACTTGGAGCAACGTATACAACAACGGGTACACGTGCATTTATCATTTCCTTGATGATTGTTTTGGTGGTGCTGAGCACCCCACCGGGAGTATCCATCCTTATCACTACGCAGGATGCGTTGTCCTCCTGCGCCTTCTCTATTCCTTTGCTGATGTAATCGGCCAGGGCCGGATTTATAGTTCCATCAATATCTAATAAATAGACAACTGGTTTGTTCTGAATCTCTCGATTCTGAGACAACGCAGGAGAGCCCCCTAAGGACAAAAGGCAGCAAACCAATGATGTTATAACTGTGATACGGATCATTTCATTTTTCATGTCGAGTCTCCATGACCATCAGTGTGCAAATCTAACATAGCCATGATTTTTTTTAGATCTTCCCACGCATCGGCCTTCCATTTGCGATCATGCTCTTTTCTGAGCAGGAAGGCCGGATGATACGTAGGCATCAAGGGTATGCCATTAAAATACTGAATGTTTCCACGT
>CAILAO010000616.1 GCA_903832105.1 uncultured Pseudomonadota bacterium
GGGATGGTTTATGGGGAGCAAGGTTCGGGGCATAGGGAACAAAATTCAACTAAATATGAAACCATTGACAGGCAAGGAGTTTCGGATTTTGGGGTACTCCAGGTCACCTTATGGGGTTGATTTCCTCCCTTCTTTGCCCCATAGTATGAAATTAAGATTCAATTTTTTATTTTTTAAGTTGTTGATCAAAGTTCGTTTTGGAATTCACCCAGTTAAGGAGGATCGAATGAAAATTACATTAAGAACTTTCCTGTGGAAAACCTGTGCACCTGTCGTGGGCATTACAGCTCTGGGAATAGGTCTCGGTTTTGGGATTTTTGGTTGCAGCAAGGCTGATGATCCTGAGGCTATCACTTTGAGTGAGTTGAAATACCCGTCAGGACTAGCGCTTCTCGATTTGGGCAATGGTTCGATGCAACTCACATGGATCGGTCTCAACAATGAAAAAGATTTTGACGGTTTTAACATATACGGCATGAAGGGAGCTGCAGCCGATTTTGGACTCACAGAGGGCAAATCGCTTCAACTTCTTGATGACAAAGGTGAGCCTGTTGAAGCTACAAAGACGATTCTAAACAAGTTTAACTACGATCCTGACAAGGGGCTTGAAGCTGCCGGAACTGCGGTAGATGCGGAGAAGAAGTTCTCTTATTATCCGATTCATACAAAATCAGGGGAGGATCGTCTACTTCCGACGTGCAAGCCAACTGGTTCGGAGTGTAAGGCAACGACCAAGGAGAACCTGGGAAAATCTGTAGGTGATCTTGCTACTATTGCTCCAGAAGGACCCGTAAGCTACACGGTTTCCGGATTAAAACCAGGAAGTAGCTATTGCTTCATCGTCTTTGCGTCTAAGGATGAAGGAAAATCTGTTTCTCAGACTTCCAGCGAAGCTCGCTGCATCGTTCCAAAGTATAGCGTTACAGCAACAGGAATTGATGCTGTAAAGAACGGTGACACAAGGGCTTTAGATTTGGCGGCCCTCCGCGCGGCTTGTGCAGGCGGGACCTGTGGGACCGTTGCTTTGGTGAAGCAGAAAGTAAGCGGAACTGAAACGACGGCTGATTGTGGCGCAACCACTGATCAAGCTGTGTGTTTTGAATATTTTGGAACAGAAGCCTATCTAACGGCTGGTAAGAATACGGCAGTTCAGGATCTTGGCTACTATCTCAATGGTTTTTCTGATGTAACCTTACCCAAGGTACCAGCTCTTATAGACTGGAGTGCGGACCTTCAAAATAAGGATGGTTTTTCTATTTCGGGACAATCGATCGTACTACAGAAAAGCCGAGTTTATGTGATAGCGACGAGTGAATCGACCGCTGCTGGTGATCCTGCGACCTTCTATTATCATTGGCTTTATATTAGCGAAAAAACAAACAATGGCTCTGATGAGGCTAATTTTGGTATTGAACTTCGGATTTCTAACATGCTGGACGCTCGTTAATTCACAAAGAACGAAAAAAGGAGAAATAATATGCGTAAAAGAATTAGTATCAAAATAGCTCTCACAATGTTAACCGCGACCATTGGCGTTCTTTTCTTTGGTTGCGGCAAAGGCACCACAGCAGATCCGGAGACACTTACAAAAGACGCCCTAAACCCTCCGGGCAATCTTTTTACCGTGACAAAGTCAGCTGAGATTGAACTTCGTTGGACGACGGGTAATGCCGAAGATGAGTTCAAGGGTTATTTTGTTTTTGGAACCACAAAAACCTTTGCTGAACTCAAAGCTCTTGTGAAATACCCAACAGGCGCCGCTGACAAAATCGACCGTGTCGGTATTCCACGCTGCGTTGATAACAGTAAATTCTTCGAGGCGTTTGGTCTCAAAGCGACCGATCGCAAATGCGAAGGTGGCGAACCTGAGAAGTTTCTTCTGGCTGACGAAGCGGCAGCCGCAGAGAAGCTTGAGAATTATCTCCAATGCGGTGCGAATACTGATAAGAACCCAAGCGTTGTCGTGACATCCGGCATTTCAACTGAAATTCAGAAGTGCGCTGTCAAGAAGGCATACGATGCAACGACTGGGGCGCAAGTCAGTCTTGCTAATGGCACGGTCTATAGCTTCATGGTTGTTTCCGTCAAGGGAAGTGATCTGACCGAGGTCAGTTGGACCTCTAATGTTGTGGAAGACGCTCCGTCTGCAACGGCATTAACAGGCAGTGCAGAACTTAGCAATTACCAATTTACCAAGATTACGTTTAACCTAACGGCAGCCACTGCGGCTTTTTCGACGACGGTTGAAGATTGCACTGGCACGGGTGATTCATCAGCGAGTACGGATGGTCGATGCGGTCTTTCACAGCAAAATGCGAATGCGGTCACTGAACCGACGATATTCCTCGGTAGGGCACAATCCGCGAATAGCTACGTTAAACATCCGCAACGTCTTTATATTTCAGTTTCATCCCAACAAACTGGTGACGCCATCGCGCTTCAGGCCAGAGGACCTCAAACGCTGGACAAGAAAGAAGACGGCGGTGATGATTCGAAAGTTCCACGTATTGCAAGAGACGAACCCGTTACGACTTATGCCACGGCAGGGATCAAAGAGATTGTTTATAACAATCAAGTTTTTGATTTCCAAATCACAAAAGGGACCGACGTATATTATGGAAAGGTTGTTATTGGCGACGTGACTTATGCTGATGATAATGAGAGCAAAGCCACTGTTGAAGTTAACGTTGTGATGCAACCAGGAAAGAACATTGTTCATTACTTACAATAATGAATAGTTGGTCTTTACGAAACGGGGCGACTTCAAATGTCGCCCTTTTTTTTAAGGTATGTGCCAGTGAATGGATTTTTCGAGAAGAAAATTTTCTTGGGACTCATCTTCGGCCTTTTTTTCGTATCGCATCTTTATCGCATAACAGATGGTCCAAACGGATTTCATAAGTGGCGCGAGACGGATACCGCAGCGGTGGCATATAACTTTTTCTCCGAAGACTGGAATTTCTTTCAGCCTCGTATCGATGAACGTGAGAATACTAGCGGTGTTGTGGGCATGGAACTTCCGGTTTATTCCTATCTCACGGCTATTTGCTATCAAGTGTTTGGTTTTTCGCATGCGTGGCCAAGACTGCTCAGCGTTCTGGGCGCTCTCGTTTTTCTCGGGAGTTTGTCCGCGATTCTTCGTGTTATGGGTGCGTCTTCGGTCTATGCAAACCTTGCGGCTTACGCGGGTTTGGCATCACCTTTGATTTTCTTTTATGGGCGGAAGATCCAGCCGGATATGTGGGCGCTTTCGTTAAGCACGACGGGTGTTTACTTTTTTCTAAAGTGGCATCAACAAAGTAAAGCGATGTATTCGATTTTATCAGTGTTGTTTCTTGCTGTGGCTGGCATGATTAAGCCGACGATGCTTTGTGTGGGCCTTCCAATGCTTTGTTTTGTGCGTGCGGCGTGGCTCAAGCCGAGATATTTTGTGATCGTTTTTTTTGTTATCTTGCCGGTTTTTCTTTGGATGTCATATGCGAAGATCACGAACCAAGAACTGGGGCGCCATTATTTTGATTTGACGTTGAATTTAGGCAAGGCGTGGCATTACGCATATTCGCCGAAATTCGTGCTTAATCTACTTGTGACGTGGCCATGGGAACTCGTTATTGGCTATACAGCCGTATGGTTTTTCTTGTGGGGCATTGTGTCGTTTTTAAGAGACAGATCGAGTCTTTCTTATTTTCTTTTTTCTTGGCTTCTCGGCGGTCTTGTCGTTTGTTCTGTCACAGCGGATCACGTCGCGACGCTTCACGATTATTATTTGTTACCTCTTGCTCCTCCTTTGATTTTGATAACGGCGAAGGGTGCTGAGTGTGCTCTAAGGAGCTATAAAGCGTGGGTGCGGATTCTTGCGGTGCTTACTCTTTTTGTCATGCCACCCGCGGCATTTGTGAGAATGTTTCATCGTTATGGCGAGCCTTATGACTTCCATAAAACAAGGGCACTTGCAGACGAATCGATCCCTAAAGGTGCCAAGATTATTACCTACGACAATATTCCCGGATGGCTTTTTTATAGAGTCGGTCGTAAAGGCTGGCGGATCCAGGGGGCGTCTGACCTTGAAAAGTTTTCCAAGGCAAGGGAGCTAGGGGCGAATTACTTCGTCATCGAACCGTCTCAGAATCCAGATATTACTCTGTTTAGGCCATTCATGTCGGGCCTGGTTTTTGAAGATCAGACAATTCAGGTCTATAAGCTTTCAAATTAAATGCCCTTAACTGTCGATTTGTTTGACACTTCCCGAAAACTACTCAAGGGAAGATGTAAAATATGACTATAAAAACAGATAGATACTCTAGCTGCTGCTTGGACTTGTTTTTGCTTATGTGCCGTAGGGGGCTAACCCTGAGGACTACGGTCGAAATGTTGCTTTTCTTGTTGCTGTTCTGAAAGGTGGTTGATGCTGATGCGGAAGTGGACAAACTATGTTTTTATCACTGACTTTTTTAGCTTCTCAAAACTTTTTGTTTTTACCGCAGTGACAGCCTTCATTGTTGTGTTTTGTATTTTCTACTTTAAAGACCGAAACATCGAAACTGGCTATGCTAAAGTGGTGAATTTTGAATCTATTGATGTTCGCACATTAGCTGAGTCCATTGGAGCTAAGTCTTCCTTAGATAAATCAGCGACTGAATTTGCAGCCATCACTAAACATCTTACTCATGGCGTCGATTGTCTTCCGATTAAAATCGGAAAACGCGGCCCCGCGGATGTTTTTTATCAGTACTGCTCAGAAGCGGCCATCGTCGCACGCAGTAAAGAGATGTCTGTCACAAGTGAATTTTCGGTCCCAGCGTCGCTTGCTCGCCGCTTTAACTTTTGGCGCGATGTTTATTCCCTTTGGACCAGCGAGCACTATATTCTTCATCCCGCCGATTATCCGGAGGTTGCATTAGAGATTTTGGATAGTTCTCCAATCGTTTATGACAAGGGATCTGAAAAGGGAGAAATTTTGAAGGAACGCACGATTGAAAAAATTAGTCACACACAGAAGAGAGAATACAAAAAACTTCTGCTAGCTCTTCATGCCAGTCGGAGTAAGCCTCTTAATTCGCTTCCACCGGCACTTCGGAGAGTTGCCAATAGCATGCGCCATATTAAGGATCAGCGAAAGTACTTCAATGCGGCGATGAGTTTGCGAGTTCAGCGCGGGCAAAAGGATTATATTGCTAATGGCATTCCTTCTGCATCAAGTTATATGTCCCACATCGAAACCGAATTTTCGGATGCTGGCCTACCAACTGAACTGGCTTATCTCTCATTCGTGGAATCTTCCTTTAATCTTAAGGCAAGGTCTAAAGTGGGAGCTTCGGGCGTATTTCAGCTCATGAAAGCCACAGCGGCTCAGTATTTGAAGGTTCAAGCTGAGATCGACGAGAGAAACGATCCCGTTAAAGCAGCAAGGGCAGCGGCGAAACTCCTACGATTCAATTATAAGTTAACTGGATCATGGCCGCTTGCTATCACCGCTTATAATCACGGCGTTGGCGGAATAACAAAAGGTGTTGAACTTACAGGAAGTCGCGACGTTGCGACATTGATTAAGTATTATCGCGACAAGCAATTTGGATTTGCGTCGCAAAACTTTTATTCGTCTTTTCTAGCGATTCTAGCTACGATCAAAAACTGGAACGAAATCTTCCCAGACATTAAGATTTATCAACCTATCGAATTTCAAACTGTTCGTCTAAGCTGCGCGACAACAGTTTCAAAGATCCGGAAAAAATATCTTGTTCCAAGACGTAATCTCAGTCAGCTAAATCCGGATTTGTCGAGAAGTTTTGTGTATCATAACGGGAGACTTCCACAAGGTTATGAGATTAAGATTCCATTAAAGTCAAAGTAAAATCATTTTAATAGAGGGCAATGTCCGTCCCGGACTTGGACATGCCCATTCAAGAAAGCCGATCTTTTACTGTATCACTATGTGTGTTTTAGAGGCCTCTTTCAAGGACGTCTTATGGTGATGCAACTGATTTCGGTGCTATTTAGCCTTTGGGTTTTGACGATTTCATTCTATCAAACTGTGTGTGTTTTGAGTGATCTGGAAACTTTTTGGTATAGTACGGTTTCTATCTGGCGGGCGGAGTACCGACTGAGACTTTGCTCGGAATTTTTGGCAGTGGACTATAATTTTGCTGATGCAGCGCGATACCTTGGAAAAGAGTTTCCTCACAAAAAAACTGACTTTGAGACGAAGGTTTCTTCAGTTGGCGCATCAGCAAAAGGTATCTATATGAAACGAAACACTCTCATTGGCCGTGGTGATTTGTGTGAGGAAGACGAAATACCGCACTTAATGGCGGGCAGGCATAAAGAGTATAACCCGGATGTTCCAAAAGGTTGGCCAAACTGGGTGGCGAGGTTTTATGAAAGGTAACGAGCGTGGTCATGTCATTTTGTCAATGGTCATCCTTTGGGCAGGGATTTTAGGTGCACTTTATAGTTTTTCAGCTATCTCGCTGGTCGCGAAGTCGATGACGAACGCCTTTATGCTTTTTGACGGAGAGGAACATGGTTATGGATTCAGATGTTTTGATTCGTGGAAGGAGTTTATGCTTGCTGGACCTTATCCATTGAAACTGGCCGGTGAGAAGGATGAGCCTGTTCTTTGCCTTCCACCTCGTATTGATCATGGGGCAATAAGAGAGTCCCGAGAAACAGTGCCGCAAGCAATATGTTTTCTTGCGGATTCTGTTTTGAAAGGTGATCCAAGCTATCAAAGTCACGGACTTAAAAAAGCGTGCGATAATCTGTGATACGGAAGAGTTGATGGGCTGCATTTTTAGTAAGTATCTTCTTTTATTGAGGCGGGCTTTAACGCTCAACGGTTGGCCACCGCTCGCATCTCATCTCGCTACGTTATTCGTCGGTGTCGCCTTGACTCATGTGACGATTCCTCTTCATAAATCAATCGAAAAGATTCCTCAGGAATCGGTTTTAATGGGATTAACGGTTTTTCAGGATTCTTCACAAAAAGAAAAGGGCGGGCTCCGGGCTGGGGATAAGGTTTTTCTTGCGTTAAGACGACTTACTCAAGAAGGACCTGGAACGGCAGAGCAAGAGTGGCTTTGTAAAATCGGCGAACATTCCTGGACTTTGGTAACCATCGA
The DNA here is from genome assembly GCA_903832105.1 of uncultured Pseudomonadota bacterium. Lineage (GTDB taxonomy): Bacteria > Bdellovibrionota_B > Oligoflexia > Oligoflexales > CAILAO01 > CAILAO01. The sequence continues at coordinate 7,119 of CAILAO010000616.1, forward strand.
ACCTCAGGCAATGATTATATTACCACTAAAATTTTTGTTCACATCTGCGTTGCCTGCTCAGAAAGTCAGAAGGGGCAAGTTCATCGCACTACCACCTCAAAAGGCGCGAGAACTTCCCTCTTGTGAATATAAAGAGCCAAAGGTTTTATACGGAAATGACGGGGCGTAAGTTATGACCAGTTGGAAAAAATGGAAGAGGAATCTCGGCTTAACATTAATGGCAATCTCAATAATGGTGACAATGAATTATCCGGGGCAACTCGTCGCGGAAGCGAGCCTTGAGCCTAATGTGATTCATCCGATGAATGTCGGTGATACGGTGCTTCTTTCATTACCAGAAACTTCGGACCTTCAGGTGTCGAGGCGTGGACTTATCGATTTGCAATACACTGAAGGGGTTTGGCATGTGACTGCACTTCGAGGGGGATTTGTGGTTCTATACGAGAAGACCAAATCTGAGGGGGACGGTAAACGGTATTTTATTAAAGTGAACACATCGGAAGAGGTACGGGCATATGAGCGAGAGACTATGGATCTTCCCCTTTGGATATGTTCGAGGTCAGGGATTCGGTGCAACGAAAAGACTGGTGTGGTCGCGGGAGTTGCGTCGTCATACGAATGGTATTTTAAAGCGAAAGACTTCTGCAGCCGTGACGATGGATGTTTTTTCGAGGTTTCTCTTACAAACGCGGGACGCTTTTCATGGGAGGGATTTTTAAAGGCCTCGGTTGAACCGAGATTTAAAGTTCAGTTGGATGGCCGTCTAATGCCTTATATTACAGGCTTTTGCGGAAATATGAAGCGAGAAGATGTTAAAAAATGGATCGATGAGGTTACCGGAGGAGCTGTTTCAAAAGGAGGAGTCACTGTTCGATGCCAGGAAGAATGGCTTGAGGAAAAATATCGGGTGAAGGCAAGAATTTTTCTTATCGAAGACAATGCGGCGCAAGAATTGGGCTTAAGTACTTTTACATCCGCAAGTGGGTCGGCGAGCGAGGCGAAGCTTTCGTTTGACATGCGCGCAAAGCTCGAAAATTACCTCAGACAGAATCGTGCGGAGATCATCGGTGAGCCTGTCTTTAGGGTAAATTCGGGAAAAGAGGCGCATATCGCAAGCGGAGGAGAATTTCAGAGTTTAACTTCTGTCTATCCCTTGGTTACCCAACAGCAAGAGGGCGGAAAAAAGGCGTCTTTAGGGTGGAAGGAACATGGACTTCAAATAACGCTTGATGTGAAACCGATAGACATGCAAAAGGTTCGCGTGCGGTTTAAATGCTCTTTAAAAAACAGGAACCCAGGGGAAGGCGATCAAACCGCTTTGCAGACCAATTCGATCGGTAGCGAAGTTGATATGAAGCTAAATGATCCGATCATCATGGGAGGAGTCGATGTTTCTTCTCAAGGAAATCACGAATCTGGTCCACTCATATTCGATAAAATTCCAATCTTAGGACCTCTTTTTAAATTGAGGTCGAACGAGAATCAGCGGGTGCGTCTTTATCTTTGGCTCATTGTCGATCACGATTTAGGAGGCGAAGATCCTTCGCGGGGGCTGAAAACGTTTAAAAAGAGCTAATACGTGTGCTGAATGGCGCTGGATTAAGGTACACGTCCTCATAGACATAGACTTGAAACTTGAGACTTCAACGTGATCTCTTTCTTGAAACGTTGAGCTTTTTCGCTAAAACTTCTACGAGAAATACGGCGAAGTGTAGCTGATCAAGAAAAAGTCTTCTGAAAGAGATCACGTTGAAACCATAAGATTATGACAATGATTAAGTCTAAGTCTTTCTGGGATTTCAACCTTAACCCAGCGCTATTCAGCACACGCACTAACCCTCAAGCGGTTCCCATCCGACATAAATATCCTGCTTGGTGCCCGTAAACTCGCCCAGTGTTAGTTCTTGATCGATTAAGTATTGTTTGATCCCGTGTCTGGCGTAGCGGATTTGGCACTTTTTTAAAATCTCGTAGCAAGCGAACATCATACTATCCGATCCGGAAAAACGGCGGCTAGGATTGAATTGGAGGCTAGTTTCGAGGAACTTCACAATTGACTTTTTTAGTTTTGCGTCAGAACAAACGATTTGGTTAAAGTCAATGTCTTTCATCGCGCTAAGGACTTTCTGACGTTCTGTTAGGGCTGGAACCGCTTTGCGGCCAGCTATCATTTCGAACAAAATAAGTCCGGTACAATACAGATCGGTTTGGGGACTGATCGCAGCGTCAGAAATATGTTCCGGTGAATAATAACCGGGTGTACCAACCATGTAGTTTTTGATATTTTAATTTGCTAAGTGTTCTTTTGAAATGCCTTAAAAAAATTCTCCAATATAGTTTATTTTCTGGAATCTCAAAGAATATTA
>CAILAO010000617.1 GCA_903832105.1 uncultured Pseudomonadota bacterium
AAGTTGACTGAGTCTGTGAAACTCCCCTACAATAACACGAAAACGTCTCATAAGTGAATCCGGAGCCGCTAGAAGCGTTTCATATTCCGATCCCTCGATATCCATTTGAAGGAGCAGATCGGAATCACTGGAAGGTACAGATTGTGAAACCCAGTCTTGCAAGGTAACCACTTTTTCATTGGTAGTAGCCCCAACAAATTTCTTAAGAAAGTGAAACTTAGGATGATCCTCTGCTGGCCCATCAACAGAGTAATCGGCCATAAACACGTCCATCCCGCGATCAGCACAGTCTGCTTCAAAACGGGAGATCCCTGCAACCCCTGGCGAAAAGCATGCATCAATGCCATCCAAACAGTCGGGAACAAGATATCCCCCGTCCGCAGTGCCGCCAAGGCGCATCAACTCCCTCCCCCCTTTGACAGGATAGAGCGCTTTCAGCAGATTTTGAATATCCTGCTTCTTTGTTTCTCGCGTAGGAAATTTATGTTCAAGACTCAGCAGTGCTACCATAATCGGATTCATATAAGCTCCTAATTTAACGTTTGAGAGAGAAACTACAAGACTTCATGTTATGCTATTTTTTGCCATCAACGTGCGCATTTTAGGCAATACATAAGTCCACACTTTCTGAGAGAGATGGCAACCATCTGAAAGATATGAGAAATTCGTACAATATTCGCGAGAGAGTAAATCAGCATACAGTGAGATAAAACCAATCCGATACGCTTGGCAAAATTTTTCAAGACGTTCATTAAAATACGCCGTTGCTTGATTTCTCTCGACTTCAGTACCCGAAAACTCACGTTTACTGCAACGCATATCGCCTGTCGGTATGGGTCCCCATACGATGACATGAAATCCGTTTTCTTGGAGATCAACGAGAAACTTACAGTATTGCTCAAGAATAGTATTTACGACATCCCTATATGATGTTGATTGGCGCTGAACTTGGCGGAACACATGAACACGGAGGTCAATCTCGCCAAAAACGCAAAGAAGGAACGCCCCTGCGGGAATGTAATTCTCGAAAAACAAAAAATTTATCTTTTCTCTGGTTCGAGTCGTAGTCTGTTCTTTCATCGTATTATAGGCTAGTGATGGCCCCAGATGAAAAACGCTAAACGAACTTAATTTTGCATGACAGGTTTGAATATCATTCACAAGGGGTACAGGAGCAATATATTCATTACCACTAAAAAAATGAGTGTGAGAATCGCCAATGACATGGATCACTTTAGTCCCTAAAATCTTCTTCAATTCGCGATTAAGCCATCGATTCCTGAAAAAACTGAAGTCAAACTTCCAGACAAATGAAAACAAACGACGACCATTGAGCAGAATGCGACGACGCCCCGCATTACCCTTAGAGATTTCCAGTTTCATATTCACCAAGCCGATTCTCCAGTCCTGTGAAGCAAGTCATACGCGAGCGACTACACAGGCAGGCATGGCTTATCTTTTTTTCAGACAAAAAATAGCACACCCATATTTACAGCCAAAGTTTTTCTTGATGAACTCTTCATCGATTGGCACATCAATATGGATCTTTTTATTATCAGAGATATATGTAAACGCTTTGACATCAAAATGCTTTTTTACCATATTAAATAAATAGACCGCAGAAAAAACACGGTGTGCATTAAATTCCACACGTAATGGGCCCAACGGAACAGACAAATAAAGCATGCCCTCTTTTTTTACCATGCGCGCAAGGTTCTCAAACCCCTTTTCATGCCCATTCACATCAACAGGATCCCCGTATCGCCCTAAGCCAAAGTGCTCCAACGCATGAAGGCACGATAATGAGTCTGTACACTCTATAAGTTCGTCTGTCAACTCCGCCATAAAATCACGCTTCTTAAATTGAAGGTTCCGCATCTCGAGAGCCAGCGGACGCACATCAAAGACTTCTATCTCTCGAAAGGATGCCACATGGCCAACAAACCCTGCCACGCTTGACCCAACATCAACATGTCGGGCCGGGTTCATTTTAAAAATTTCCTGTGCAACATACAAATCCTGCAGGAAATAAATTCTATCCATGGTGCCATTTTCTTCATTGATGTCATTTAAGATAGGATAAAGACGACCAAACGAAAACAATGACTTGGTATCCCGCATCTGCTTCTTAAACAAGAAGAAATCAGCAATAAACTTTGGAGACAAGAAACCGCGAATGATTTTTTTTATTTTCATGTAACTTCCTTCTAAACGACCACAGGGTGATCAACAAAAAGCCTTAGTTGACCATAATAATTGCGAACAAACAAGAAAAAAGGCTGATGGCATTCAATCAAATGATCTTCAACATCCGATATAGATGCGGATAATATCATCCTTGTCTTCAAAAGGCACATTGCCCCATAGAAGCTGAACTTTCCTCTTCAATTCATCAATCGTAGGATAGTCCGTTGCAGAACCAAAGCAACGGGCATCATCTATCAACAATACCAATGACTGGATGTTTGATTTATGAATCGAGGCGAGCTCTTCCATAATAGGCGTATCCTTCTCTCCTCGTGCAGTTCCAATAAAGCAACTGTTACTATTATTTATTATAGCCTCTTTTTTGAATAGGAATTTACTGTAAACCGGATTGTCAACTATTGTATTTTTATAGTTAAAAAAGAAGT
>CAILAO010000618.1 GCA_903832105.1 uncultured Pseudomonadota bacterium
CTTGGAAAAACAGCGCCGCTCTTTACATCTTTGACTTCGATATAAACCGGCGTCGAGGGATCTTGAAACACCTGATGAAAATCTGTTGGTGTTAGGGTGATGCTGAGTTGGAAAACACCCTCTGCGATGCTGGTCCCAGCAAACAAAATAGGGCTCGGTCCAATCGGTGAGCTACCGGTTCCCGCATTGTAGAAACTGACTTCAAGATCAAGTTTTCCATCTTGACCGAGAATTGGCGCACCGTTTGCTTCGGTTAGGCGCGCTCCGTAAGATAGGTTATACTCTTCAGCATGAGAAAAAGGCGCAAGTCCGATAGTGCCGATGAAAAGAAATGTTAGTGCAAAACATTTATAGAAGATGTTCATGTATCCCCCCCTTTATTGTTCCTGTCCCGAGAAGTTCAAAGTACCCTCCTCATGGAATTGCTGGTGAACCGTACTTCAATATCTCACCACCACTGACAGCGGTTGAAGATCCGTTACAACTCGAACAGCTACCTATCTGAACGTATTTCGAGCCGTACTGGGAAATAGTATTCCAGGATGTGTTTCCGTTTAAAGTCACGCTTCCCTCTTGATGCAAGGTACTCAATCGGTCAACGAAAATTCCAGCATAACTGTTATTATTGCTTTGTGTACTGCCTGAGTTAATGACCAAATTTCCGTTAAATAGCAAAATAATTCCGCAAGAACCGTTGCTGTCAAAATAATTGGTTCCGCCCAAGGAAGCTCCGGCGAAAGAGTCAATGACCAACCCATGATTACCATTGCTACTAGATTTAACATCGTTCAAGATGCAAAGTGACCCGGAGCTACAGTTAATGCCTCTTGAACCGGAGCTGCTTGCATCTACATATTGAGCAATAAGTTTGGATCGACTGATATAAATGCCGTATCCCCCCGTTGATGACTTTAATGTTATGGAATTTGCCGCAGACAAGCCCGACAAGTTAAGGGTTGAGTTGTTGTCGACATGGATGGACGCAACGCCTGATACTTTGCTGTTATTTGCGCCGCTTGATCCAAACACAATGCCGTTTCCCCCGGAAGGCCAACTGATGTTTGCGCTCGACAAAGTCCCTATCAGCAGTCCGGAATTGCCGTTATTGCTCGCGGTTATGTTTCCGCTGCTGCTAAACATTTCAGAATGATAATAAACCATAATCCCATACTGACTATTGTTTGATGCGGTAATTGACCCCCCAGTTTGAGAAAATTTTGAAAACGCTGATGTCCAAATCCCAATATTGTTGTTATTTGTCGTGATGACTCCATTGAATAAAACCGTTGAATATGTGGATATATAAATTCCATATCCGGCAGAAGAATCGTTACTTGAACTCGTGATATTTTCCAGCGTGGCTGAGTTTGTGTAATAAAAAGCAAGGCCCATTTTTTTAGCACCCGTGACCGTAATGTCCTTTAAATACAGGATTCCAGCACCTGAAATACTCGAAACAAAAAAACCATAATCCCGCGTACTCGCCCCGGTAACGGTCACCGTTCCACCAGATGATTGAACTAAAAATGTCACATCGTTTTGAATGGTGAAATCCAAAATACTAACCTGCTCGGCATATGTTCCTGCAGCAACAGAAACCGTCACATTGTGTCTAACCCTCTTTGGTACCTTGGCAATAGCCCCGCTTATCGTCAGACAGGCATTTGAACCAGACGATGTACAAGCGTTTGAGTCACTCCCCGAAGTCCCGTCGACATACAAAGTAAGCGCGGACGAAGTTGAGGAACTAATATCTGATGTCTTTATACAATTAGTCCCGCTTTCATCGCAAAATTGCGTTGCTCCCGTTTTCCCTTCGACATCGAGCATGAGTCCGGAAGAAATGGTCGTTGTTCCTATGCCGACATTCCCGGAATCACCAATCACAACACCCGAATTTTGCACGATTTTTCCAGTAGTACCATCAAATCGAGCAATCGCATTGTCGGTAGCTGAAGCTGGCCCTACGACTTTTCCATTAAGCTGGGTCTGGATCGCGCTTGTCACACCGTTAAGATATCCGAACTCCGTGTTATCGATGCTACCGTCGCCGATCTTAGCTGCATCGACACCAGAAGCAATTTTTACCGACGTCACAGCATCGTTAAGAATCTTTGTCGTTGTTACGACATCAGCGGAGAGACCTTTAGGTTCGTA
>CAILAO010000619.1 GCA_903832105.1 uncultured Pseudomonadota bacterium
CTTTGAAACAGTAAAATCTTCCATCGCATAAACCATACGAAGATTCGGTTTTACGTTACCAGCCGATTTATTTTCGTCGTCAGCAGCGAGTCCCCTCACACCCATGACCGAGGATCTACTGCGCGCATTAGCGACTTCATCTTCTTGACGCCCCTCTTTTACGGCCGATCTCAACGCATTTGTGAGGTTGGACTTACTATCCGTCTTCGCTGTCACTTCGAGAACGGAAACATACCCAGTCTTGCCGCCATCAAGGACGACCTCCCAATACATTCCTTTCCTCTCTTTACCTTCAACGGTCTGACCCTTTTTAAGCGAGCTTAACGTCTCACCTGTCTTTGCGGGTGTACCGTAAACTTTAACATCATCCTTCTTTGCTTCGAGCGCAGCGCCAAAGAGCGGTACCGCAATTAATAACGCACCAAGAAAAGCCAAGGCGACCTGTAAAACCTTTAAACCCTTTAATCCGTGAAAATAACGTGTTCTTTTAAGCATATAAATCTAACCTCCCTTTTTTAATAACTTTATTTAAGTTTTCCTCGGGCAAAACGCAAACCACTCCGTCATGCCTTCATCATGTTTCCATCATGTTCTCATCAACCAATGTGAACACTATAGGGAATCGGAGGACCCCTTTCAAAACTTTACTAATTCGAAATTACTAAACGATAATAATGCTTTCTACCCTTTTTAATCAAGCATGATCTTCCGGAAGTTCCCCATTCTTTAAAATCTGCTATTGCCAATCGAACTTCACAGTCATCGACCTTTTTCCCGTTAAGCGCAAGTCCTCCCTGCTCCACCAGGCGTCTAACCTCACTTTTTGATGGAAAAACGTTAAGTTGCGTTAAAGCGTCAATCAGCTTGATACCCGATTCAATCATCGCTTTGGAAACCAGTACTTGAGGTTCACTTCCATCCGTTTTGTCGCCGTCGACCGTAGATGATCCTCCCGCGAAAAGTTTTTCTGCGCTCTTCACTGCCTTTTCAGCTTCATCTTTTCCATGCAGAATTTTCGTCGCTTCAAATGCTAGGACTTTTTTCGCCTCGTTAATCTCTTTATCCTTCAGGGCGTTCAGCCTTTTAATCTCATCGAGCGGCAGGAATGTCATATATTTGAGACACATCCCTACTCGAGCATCTTCAATGTTTCGCCAGTATTGAAAGTATTCATAGGGGCTGGTTTTGTTTGGGTCAAGCCATACAGCGCCGCTTTCTGTTTTACCCATTTTACGCCCGTCCGATGTCGTTAGAAGGGGCCACGTCAGACAGAAGGCCTTCCCACCCTTTTCTTCGGATAGTCTCCGGACAAGCTCCACCCCGCCTAGCATATTGCTCCACTGGTCATCTCCACCCATTTGAACAGTGCATCCTTCCGTCTTAAAGAGATGAAGAAAATCATAACTCTGGAGCACCATGTAGTTGAACTCAAGAAACGACAGCCCTTTCTCTAGACGCTGTTTGAAGCACTCAGCGGTCAGCATCCGGTTGACGCTGAAATGGCGTCCGATATCTCGAATAAAAGGCAGATATTGAAGTTTTCCGAGCCAATCAGCATTGTTTACAATGATCCCTTTTTCGGGGGAGGAAAAATCGATCAGTTTTTCAAGCTGCTTTTTTATACATGCAATATTGTGCTTCATCGCCTCTTCTTCAAGAAGTTGTCTAAGCTCCGTGCGTCCAGAGGGATCCCCCACGGTTCCAGTCCCCCCTCCCACGATCGCAATCGCACGATGACCAGCCTGTTGCCAGCGCATAAGGTTGACAATGCCCATCAAATGGCCCACGTGAAGACTATCTGCTGTAGGATCAAACCCTACATAGGCAGATCTTTGAGCGCTATTTAAATGATCCCTCAGCTCCTCCTCGTGTGTCACCTGGACCAAAAGTTCCCGCTCTTTCATGACTTCAAGAAAACCCATAGTTCCGCCGCCCTCATCCTTTTGATAAATATGTCGATGATCATATCAACATTTAGTGATATTTAACATATCTTTAGGTGACTATTTTATGGAACATCGACCAGATCAAACCCGTCCACCATCAAGGGCACTCCCTGCGATTGACTTTACGAGGGGTCCCGTTTTTCTAATTGGCCCCGCCCATGCGGGGAAGTCCGAACTCGCAACTGAGTTTATGAATTTGGTGAGTCTCAATAATCTCGCTGCGAAGGGGTCTCTCAAGACCTTGGTCGTAGGCACCGCCGACCTACGCGAATCCGGTTTCAAAAGCCGTCTCGATTCCCTTAAGAAGATGAGACCTGGGGGTTGGCACACCATCGAAGAATCGCGCGAACTCGCTTCGTGTCTCACAAGGCATCGTGAGGAATATGACTGCTTCGTCATCGATTCGCTTAATCAGTGGATCGCAGCTCTTTTGTTCTACGGGGTCGGAAAGTACTCTATCGAACAAATAGAAAACCAGTGTTACCAAGAAGTGGACGAAATTCTTTCCTGGATCTCTTCTTTTGAAAAGACTCCTCATCAAAATCTCCTGCTTGTTTCAAGCGAAGTAGCTGCTGGTCTCAGTCCTCAAAAATCAATCGAGCGACTTTTTAGAGAAGTCGTTGGCAAGCTTAATCAACGCGTGGCCAATCTCTGCACCACAGTCATTTCGGTAACGGCAGGCATCCCCGTTGTTATAAAAGGGTAAACTATGTGGATTATTTATGGAGCAACAAGTCTTTTAGGGCGTCTCATCAGCCGAAGGGCAAAGGACGAGGGACTCACCCCGATCCTGGCAGATGACAAACCCCAAACACTCTTCCGACTTGCTGAAGAGCTGGGTTTCGAGGCTCGGGTTTTTGACTGGAATAACCCTTCGATCATGGCGACATTTCTTTCCGATGTCGATGTTATTCTGAACTGCAAATCGCCAATTTCAAAAACAAGCCCTTCCGTCTTGAAAGCTTGCCTCAAGTCTAAAACTCACTACTTTGATATCGGAGATAGTCCCGAAGATCTTAACACTGTTTTTAAGTTATCACGAGAACTTAAAGAGGCTGGAATTTTGGCCGTCCCCGGAGTTCATGCGGACGTCATCGCCCTTGACTCCTTTAGCCTGATGTTTAGAGAGAAGATGCCCGATGCGACGGATATTCGAATAGCGATTAAATACCCATCTATCAGAAAATGGGACACCGCAGTTCATCACGCCTGTCACACGGGTCTTATTGTTAAGCACGGGACCCCCGTGATGTCACCCCCATCAAAACGGACCATCTTAGTCCCCTTCAGCCATGAAAAGAAGACAAACGCCATCGCCATCTACACTGGCGGGACAAAAGCCGTCTCTCTTGATGATAGATGGTCTAATATCGCTACGTATATCACGCTCGATGGTGGAACACGAAAACTGATTCAGTGTCTGTCTATGATCCCAGGTTCTCATTTCCTTCCAACTTTCACGGGAGAAGCAAGGACAAGTCATCATGACGCCCCTCCAAAACCTCCTGGAAGATTCCTAAAATGGAAGACCCTGAAGTCCGGACCACAGAAACCTCGCGACGCCTTGATCTGGGGTGAGGTCAAAAACAACGTCGGACGCCGACTCAATGCGGAACTTCATATCGCGGACTATGGAACCATCACCGTCGAGGCGACAATAAAAGCAGCAAAGGAGCTTCTTGCTCGAAGCAAAAGCAAAAAGCTCTCCCCTTCTGACTACGGTGTAAAAACTCCCTCAACCGCCTTTGGGTCAGATTTTATACTTAATTATGACACGCTAATTTTGATAGATTAAGAAACAAAAATATCTCTCGATTCCCTGATGCCCCTGCTGTTTCAGAATCCATGATTACGGCATCATCAAGGTTGCCCACGCCCTCTTTTAAAAGCGCGTTCTTCACCATCTCGACCGCTTTTCTTCGAAGGCTCTCATCAGTCACGACCCCCCCGCGCGGAATATCCGCCCTCGGGAGTTCGAATTGCGGCTTGATGAGCAAAAGAAGCTTTGTTTTTCCAGGGGTTGCATGTGGAAGAATCGCAGGCATGAGTCGACTAAGAGAATTGAAGCTCACATCCGCCAAAATCCAATCTGGCGCCTCGTTACTCCTTAAAAGTTCCTGCCGCTCCTTTACACCAAAATTTCTGATGTCAGTCCTCTCCAAATTAATCACTCGTGGATCGCACCTTAATTTCCATGCAAGCTGTCCAACCCCAACATCAAGCGCCAGGACGCGCGCCGCACCCAAATCGAGGACACACTCGGTAAATCCGCCTGTTGAAGCTCCGATATCCAAGACTGTCAAATCTTTTAAAGCCGACCCCAATGACAGCTTATCTAAAACCTGCTGAAGTTTTAGATAACCCCGCCCGACGTAGGGCCTCTCTTCTCTCATGACGATGTGGCTTTGCTCGCGAAACTTTTGAGATGGCTTTTGAATCGCCTGGGAGTCAATGATAACTTGCCCAGCCATAATAAAAATGCGGGCTTCATCAATTGTTGCGGCAAACCCCTTTTTCACAAGAAGCTCATCGATTCTATATGTTGCATCCTTTTTTTTTGCGTTCATCATGACCTACTTTGATTAAAACACTTGAGAATATCTTTACCAAAAAAATATTGTCTTGAAACCTTTATCTGTTTTGGGGACAATAAAAAGAATCACGGCCCATTCATTTAATCATTAGGAGATGCCCATGAAACATGTTGTACTATTAATGACGCTTTTTTGCATCATCGCAAGCTGCAAGGCAAGAACTGGCGTAGAAAACGAAGGAAATCAGGGGAAATCAGGTCTTTCTTCCATTTCACTATCGCTTCCTGATCGGTCCAAAATAGCACCCGATGCGCAAACAAAGCTCACAGCATATCATGTCATTATTGAACCCATGCTAGAAAACTGCAATGAAGCAAAGCCTATTGACATCGTAGACAAATGGGAAGTGACCAGCACCCCTTCATACAAAATAAAAAAGGGCTGTGACTATTCTATCGGCATGGAGTTAGGAAAACTCGATGAGACTGGAAAGGTTCTAAAACCAGTCTATTTCACAAATTGGACTGGATCTAAAAAAGGGGAACTCCTTAAAGCCACCACGGAAGATCTCATCAAGATGCAGGTGCATCTTAAAATTACCGATGAAGGCCGGGCAGCTGGTCTTGGATCCGCACTTCCATCAACAGGCGACAGCGATCTTAGCATCGAGGTCATCGTCGGAGATCAGCCAAATCCGACCCCATCACCGACACCCACAACGACGCCAACACCTGCGGGAGATTTTACAGTTAAAGATGTGAAAATCGAATTCGACGACGAAAAAGAGTGTATCCAACAGTTTGTTGTTACCTTTTCACATCCGGTCGATTTGAAAACGTTTGTATCTAAAGACTCAGCTGAAAGCAATGTCCTCGTATATCCTGATGGCCGTGAAGATTTATCTGAAGGCAAAACAAGTATTATCGAAGCTGATACTCTTCGTCAGGTGATCAAATTTAAATTTACTGATTGGGACTGTTGCAAGAGCGTCGATCCCCAGTTTGATACCGTAAAATTCGCCAAAGGAATCAAAGATAAGGACGGGAAGAGTCTCACAAAAGAGCATACCGTGAAGATTCAATATCCGGAGGACTAGGGGCTGTAAGATTGAAATCCTTGAAAGACTTAGACTTAATCATTGTCATAATCTTATGGTTTCAACGTGATCTCTTTCGGAAGACTTTTACTTGATCAGCTACACTTCGCCGTATTTCTCGTAGAAGTTTTAGCGAAAAAGCTCAACGTTTCAAGAAAGAGATCACGTTGAAGTTTCAAGTCTATGTCTATGAGGACGTATACGTTAACCCAGCGCCATTCAGTACAGCCCCCGTTCTAATTCGCTACACGAGCAAGAGCGACATAGACCTGTCCAAGACATAATCCCCCGTCATTCGGGGGAAGCTTTCTGGGTAAATAGACCTTAAGGCCTGCCCTCGTTAAAGTTTGCATCAATTCTTCGGTCAGAATTTTGTTTAATATACAGCCTCCACTCAATATCACGGACGAAAGTCCTACTTCTTTCGCTGTTTTTTTCACAAGATCTGTGAGTCCAGCGGCTACCGTTCCATGAAAGAGGTTCGCACCCGATGGGACATCACATGTGAGAAGCTTTCTAAGTAGCGGAAAAAAGTTCAGCACAAAAAGTCCCGATTTTTTGCGTTCAAGGCTCCAGCCATCCTTTAAGACTTCCGGCTTTGTCACAAAGCTTTCAAGAAGCATCGGAGCTTCTGCCTCGTAGCGAGCGACTGTTGCGACACCTAATAGCGCCGAAGCCACATCAAAAAGCCTTCCCATACTGCTCGTAGGCGGAGCGTTCAGTTGACTTTTAATCATCTGTAAAACGACTGGTAAAGACTTAAAGTGACTAAACCGTTTCAATGCTTCGTCCTCAAGCCCCATTTCAAGAAGAGCTGCGACTGCCATACGCCAAGGTTCTTTTGAAGCTTTGTCTCCTCCTGGCTCAGGCAATGTTTTAAGAGATCCTACTCGCTCAAACCTAAATCCATCGATGCATAGCAGTTCCCCTCCCCACGAAGCACCGTCGAGCGAAAGACCGAAGCCATCCAAAGAAAGCCCAAGGATTGGCCCTTCGAGACCATACTCCGCCGCTACCGAGGCCACATGTGCATGGTGATGTTGCACCGAAAGCACTCTTTCGGGTGGAATCCCGAGTGACGCAGCCCACCTTCCAGCTAATACGGTTGAATAAAAATCCGGGTGAGCGTCGTGGATAATCCAAGAAGGCTTAACATCAGTAAGTTTAAGCAAGTGCTGCAACGTTTCCTGAAAAAACCGCTGATTTTCGACCTTTTCAAGATCACCGATATGCTGCGAGATAAACGCTTCGCGGCCCCGCGTGAGACAAAATGTGTTTTTTAAGTCTCCGCCAATCGCCAATATGCTCGGGCACTCTTCCGAAAAGTACGTTAACTTGATGCTCGTCGGGACATATCCTCGCGCGCGCCTAATAAAAAGGGGCGCCCCCGCAACGATGTTCATCACGGAATCATCAACTCGAACCAGAATCGTTCGATCGTGGGTCACAGCGCTATCGACAATGCCTGAAAGACTCGTTTTTGCTTCGTCATTATCGATAACAAGCGGTTCATCACTAAGATTAGCGCTCGTCATGACTAAAACTATATCGAGAGGTTTTTCAAACTCTGAGCGATCCGGACGTCCTGCGGCCTCCCAAAAAATCAAATGCTGAAGCGGCGTGTAAGGGAGCATCACCCCCATATGATTCAGTCCTTGGGCAATACTCGGAGCAAGCTTTGACACTTTTTTTCTCATGAGTACGATCGGACGTTCTTTAGTCGTAAGCAACTTCAAAGAATGCTCGTCAGTCTGAACAATATGTTCGAGTGAAGCGGGATTCGCCACCATGAGTGCAAATGGTTTTGCCTCGCGGCATTTTCGTTCCCTAAGCCTTTTCACGGCGCCTTCGTTGTAGGCATCACATGCCAAATGAAATCCACCGAGCCCCTTAATGGCAACGATCTCGCCCTCAAGAAGGCGTTTAACAATTGTAGGGAGGTCTGTCGAGAGCTTAGGCCCACACAACGGGCAGGCGATGGGTTCTGCATGAAAACGCCGATTCATCGGATCATGATATTCTTTTTGACAGGCCTGACACATGGGAAAGGGCTCCATCGAAGTCTTGCCACGATCATAAGGAAGTTCACGAACAATAGTGTATCTCGGGCCACAATGCGTGCAATTTAAAAAAGCATACTCGAAATGCCGGTCGGCAGGATCAAATAACTCACTCAAGCAGGCATCGCACACAGCGGTATCGGGGCCGATGTTCGTTACGACCGAAGAACCGGGCTCTTTATCACTCAAAAGGATCTTGAACTCGTCTTTATTAGAAGACTCGAAAGGCACATCCTGTATCGACAAAGAAGGACATTCGCTCACTTGTACGGCATCAATGCGGGCTAGAGGAGGAGCTTCATCCTTAATTGCTTTAACGAAAGCGTCGAGATTTTTCCCTTCGACTTCAATCAAGACCCCTTCGCCGTCATTCTTGACCCACCCAGATAACTTAAAGCGCTGTGCGAGCAAAAAAACGTGCGGCCTGAACCCAACACCTTGCACAAGACCAGTGATACGAATACGCTGGCGTCCCATTTGATGGCACATCGGATGCTTAGACTTTGAAGACATGCCCCTTTACCGTGCCTTTGTGGAGGATCTCACTTCATCAAGCCACGCCAGCCATTCAGTTAAACCTTCGCTCGTCAAACCAGATACTTTAAAAATCTTCAAATTTGGATTGATCTTCCGCGCAAAGGACAAGCATTGTTCCACATTAAATCGAAGATAAGAGAGAAGATCGATTTTATTAAGCAGAAGAACATCCGCGCGCGCAAAAATATTCGGATACTTGAGTGGTTTATCTTCCCCTTCTGTCACTGATAGAAGGACCACTTTATACGATTCCCCCAAATCAAAATCAGCGGGACATACCAGATTCCCCACGTTTTCGACAAATAAAATACTTCCTTCTTTAAGCGCTAAATCCGAAGCCGCATGCTCAATCATATGGGCATCAAGATGGCATCCTTTGCCGGTATTAATCTGGATGGCTGCAACTCCGGTTTCACGAATTTTCTCAGCGTCAAGACTTGTTTCCTGATCTCCTTCGATGACCGCTATTTGGGGAACTGCTTGACTCTTCTGCCGCAAAGCCTTGATCGTATTGACAAGAAGCGTTGTCTTCCCCGCCCCCGGACTTGAAAGAAGATTAAGCGTTAAAATATTTTTCTCTCGGAAAAAATCCCTATTTCGGTCGGCATATTCTCGATTTTTTTCCAGGATATCTCTTTCGATCTTCACAACTCTCCCTTTTTCGTGATCATGCTCGTGATCGTGATCATGCTCGTGGCTATGACCGTGATCATGATCAACTCTCTTCCCCCCAACTCTTGTATTTTTTTTATCTCCACAGCCGCATGTGTCGCACATAATTATTCTACCTCCATGCTTTTAATGATCATTTTGTCCCCACCAATAATGCGGCAACGAAAACTCCCACACGCTTCACATCCAGTCCCCCACTCTGCCACTTCCGTTTCCTTGCCACAATCAAGACATGATATTCTTCCCGGTTCTATAGCAATTTCAAACGTTGCACCTTCTGCCATAGAATCCTTTGCGACAATATCAAAGCAAAACTTGAGGGCTTCCGGTTCTATGTTTGATAGTTTTCCAATCTCAAGTGACACTTTTTTGATGACTTGAAATTTCTGCTTTTTCGCTTCTTCAGTCAAAATTTTAACTAAATCTGTCATCAGAGAAAGTTCGTGCACAACAATTCCTTCACGCTTTAATCTAGGAAAACCTTCGCATTGCAATTTAGTAGTAGTTACGTATTGTCATACGAAAGCCAATTCCATTAAAAAGATCTGGTTCACCTGGAATCATATCCGCTTTTGTCAGCAAGGAATGATAAACCGCTTCGATCGCAATCGCACTACGTCTTTTTCCGAGAGCTCCGGAAAAAAGCTTTGTGTAAGGCATTTCAAATCCATAAGCAAATTCTCCGCCAAGCGAAGAAGATTTGTCACTCACATAGTTTTTCTTCGGAGCCTTCGGGAAAAGCGCCAAGACTCCGAGCTGCACAAATGTCTTGACCGACTGAACTTCGTCACTAAACGTATGATAAGTGATTCCAAGTGATGTAAAAAAGTTTGATTTCATTGCAAAGGTTTTAGGATCATCTTCATTCGGAACGTTCCGGACTCTTATATCGCCCAGCTTCCAATAGCAGTTGATATTGGTTGTTTGCTCTTTGAGAAGGCTGGGGGATTGAAGTTCTGCAAAAATATCTGATGATTTCTCGTGAAGCCCCATACCGACGCCCCAACTGACTCCACCAGCATAGTATTTCAGCGCTTCATCGGCTGCCTTTGCTACCCCGCTCCCGCATAAAATCACACCTACTGCAACACTCAAGAACCTTCTACATGCCATATCACTCTCCCTTGACCGGTTTGACCCTTCCTCCCCTGCCGAATGTACGCTAGTTTGAGACGCAAGAAAAGGCGGATTCCACCTTTGGTTTTTCGTATTATTATTAACACGTTATGCGTCATCCTGACTTTTCCTGTTTGCGTAAAGACTGAAAGGATCACTATCGCTATGTATCCCCGGTTCTTTCCATAGAAAGGGTGATTCTCAAATAGGCGCCTTGGCATACATCTATTTTGCCAGACCAGAAAACATCATATCAAGATCCAAACAACACAAATACTTACATAAAAGCAACCAATGGTGATACTGAGAAGGTATCTAAGGGAATCATCCTCTTTACTGTTTTGGTTTTCCATATTCGCCGTAAACATAGTGCCTCCTTATTCGTGGTTAAATTTTTCTCCAGGTTTTGCCTCTGCATATTTACGTCTCTAGTTTTTGTGTGAATGTCTTAGTTAGAGCAAATTGAGTGCCATCGCGAAAAGGCCCCGGAGATACTAAGATGAACGAAACTTAATATGTTGGATAATTCGCTAAATCCAAAAGTGATTTTGGATTTTTAGATTGGAAAATCTGAACTTAGAACATTTTCTGCTAGGTCTGATCGCTATCACACTAAAACTCAAATATTTCAATGTAGTCAATGAAGTAAAAGCGAGCCGTTGTTTTCCATGCAAAAAAAAAAACATGCGTAAGCATTTACATTGAAAAAACCTGTAAATATGGATGGTAAACAGAAAGAAAACGTAGCAATTCTAAAAATCGTTCATATCATAATCGGTGCAGGGGCGTCTTGAATAATCTATTGAACGTACCTCACACTCAATCAGTACGCATACACATCAAAAGCATTTTGCAGCCGCTTTCCCTGACGGTTGAAAGACAGGAACGACCATCGTTTCCATCTTCCGCGTCACAGTCGATTGAGGTGGGTGACGGGACTCCGAGACAGTTCGCGATTTCATACATTTCCGGACATCGCATACCCCAAGTATTTTGAGGATCTTGATCCAATTTAGTCATGGTGCCTGAGCCAGATGTTAGCGCGATATCTTGTCCATAAAACCGTTCTGCTGAGAACGTGTAAGTGCTTTCATCAGACGCTGGCGCGGGAGCTTCATCCACTTTAACACTTTTTGACTTCGTGGTGTCTTTCAATACGTCTGCGCTTAGCTCTGTTTCGTCAAGCGAGTCAGCGGTCGTGACGATCACAAACGAGTCCTCATCAAGTCCGGAGATTTTGATTTCAAATGATCCATCCGCCGATACGAAAACATGACCGAGTAGTGTTGCTTTGGCAGCTGAAAGAGCGCCGCTTTGCGCCTTAGCATAATCATCTTTTGATACTTCCCATATGGCGACGATGACCTTTTCGAGATTTCCTTGGTCTGCTCTAACCGAGTCTGCTGCACCAGTGACCTTCAAAATTTTCGAATCTTTCGAATAGGAAATTCTGAGCGAGGCTGGATCAACCAAATAACCCGGAACCCCCTCGGCCGTATCAGTCGGCTTGCCCGTATCTTTCGGCACTGACTGAACAGTTTCTCCTGATGATGCTGTTGACGAAGAAGATCTACTTTTTTTCCAGGACTTCCCTGAGAAGAAAGATCCGCTCGAACATGCTGATATTATTGAGACAACTAAGACTAGTTTTCCCAACGATCTTAGCAACATAAATAGCCCCCTTTTTGCTTGATGACCAATTAACATTTACATCGGTATGAAAGGGAAAAAACTTTAGTTTTTTTATTCGCCGAAAATGCATTAAAATAATCATTGTAATAACGATGAGTTAAGTTGGAGAATTTGCGATGCCGTCTTCGATTCGTCATGTTGTGAAATGGCGTGAAAAAGAGGTTCATGAAGAAAAAAAACGCGTCAAAGCCGTAATCGACACGGTGAGTGACGACAAAGATGCAAATCTTCGCCTTCGTTTTGCCTCACAAAAAATCGAGGAACTTGAAGATGATTTCAC